>JBJXGU010000281.1:0-4286 GCA_046160245.1 Bacteroidia bacterium | reverse complement strand
ACTATTTTTCAATATTATTTATTCTTCGTTTTGAAGAGAACTTCGTCGATCATACCATACTCTTTGGCTTCCTGAGCAGTCATCCAATAATCACGATCCGAATCCTTCCACACTTGCTCATAATCCTTTCCACTATGTTGTGAAATGATTTCATAAAGCTCTTTTTTCAACTTCTGAATTTCTCTAGCTGTAATTTCGATGTCGGAAGCTTGACCTTCGGCTCCACCCATTGGTTGGTGAATCATCACTCGGCTATGTTTTAAAGCGCTGCGTTTTCCACTAGCACCTGAACATAAAAGAACAGCCGCCATAGAAGCTGCGATTCCAGTACAAACAATGGATACATCGGGTTGAATGTATTGCATGGTATCATAAATACCTAAACCTGCATATACCGATCCACCTGGACTATTAATATAAATGGTAATATCTCTTTTTGCATCTGATGATTCCAAAAACAACAATTGCGCTTGAATAATATTGGCTACATAATCATTAATACCAACTCCTAAAAAGATAATACGATCCATCATCAAACGAGAAAAAACGTCCATTTGGGCAACGTTTAATTGACGCTCTTCAATAATGGTAGGGGAAATATAATCGGCATACACGGAGCTGATATAACTATCCACACCATTACTACTCATGCCACGATGTTTCACTGCATACTTGGTAAATTCTTTACGGAAGTCCATTGGTTGTTTTAAAGATTAAGGTTAAGAATAAGATTAATGATGGTGTTTATGACGGCTCATGAGGTCAATAAACTCATCATGGCTGATCTTTTTAACGTCTTTCGTTACGATTTGGTTCAGGTATTCGAACACTTTTCTTCCACTTAAGCTTTCTACAATTCTTTGTACTGATTCTTGGTTACTTACGTACTTCATGGTCATCTCCTTCAACTTCTCTTCGTCCAACATGTGCGCTTGTCCATAACGCATGTATTGGTCGATGATCATGGTTCTTGCGTAATTTTCAATCTCCTCCTTATTAATAGTCATATTTTGATCGGCATAGACCTTATTCTCGATCAATCTCCATTTTAGGTCGCGGGCATACTGATGGTATTCATTTACCAATTGTTCATCGGTAATTTTTTCATTGCTTTGCTTCAACCATCTTTTCAAGAACTCATCGGGCAACGTCAAATTTGCTTCCTTCAAAAGTACATCTTCCATTTCATGTTTCAAGGCATTCTCAGATTCATATCCGTAACCTTGGGCAATCTCGCCACGGATTTTTTCACGGAAGCTGGCAATATCGGTCACTGCATTCTCACCATAAACCTGATCAAAGAAAGCTTGATTAAACTCTGCTTTCTCTACCTTATTAATACGTTCTATGGTAAATTCGAATTCCTTATCATAGTCTGCCACATTTCCTTCCTTAATCCCTAACAGATATTTTACTTCCGTCTCGAAACGAATATCGGCTACCGGATTAAAAATAATGCGGTCAGAAACTTTTACTCCATAAAACTTATTTCGCGCAGTTTCATTCGCAATATTATTGATGGTCATAAAGGCTTGATGGGTATATCCACCTTCCACTACATTTCCGGCAGCATCCACTTCGCGGAAAGTACCGTATACAGAACAATCGACGTCGGTAACTTCCGGGCTTGAATAATTTCCAAAGCGGCGCGCTAATTTGTCGATTTCTTCATCGATGGACTTCTCTTCCACTTGCACATCATAGGCAGTAAAAGTATGAGAAGTAGGTAAAGACAAATTCACTTCTGGAGCCAAGGCTAAATCGAAAGCAAATTCAAAATTTTCGGGTTTATCCCAATTCATTTCAAAATCGTTATCGGGCTTTGGTATTGGGTTTCCCAATACATTAAGTTTATTCTCGGTTATAAATTTGTCGACAGAATCCGCTACAATACGATTCAACTCATCTACCAAAACCGATTTCCCGTACATTTTACGCACTAGGTTTTCGGGTACATGTCCTGGACGAAAACCAGGCATCGAAGCCTTTTTCTTATATTTTCGGATGGCATCATCCACCTGCGGCTTATAATCTTCAGGCGTTAACTGCACCTTCAACACTGCATTTAGTGTATCGATGTTCTCTTGTAAAATATTCATAGTATTAAATGGAGTTACTTATTGATAAACCTAACATTCCATCTCATGGTGACAAAGTGGATGTCATGTTAGAAAATTCTATATCTTAATTATAGAAGCAGGGTTCCTGCTAATCATTAATGATAGCTCCGACCCTAAGATCGGAGCTAATCGTGCGCATGGAGGGACTCGAACCCCCACGCCGTGAGGCACCAGATCCTAAGTCTGGCGCGGCTACCAATTACGCCACATGCGCGATTTCAATAATGAAGTTAAAGAACTCTCCTTTTGATCCGGAACATAGAATAATCTGAATTCCTTCCAATCGGAGGGCAAAAATAACAATCTTTTTAGCAATAAAGGCATGATTATACCGGATACTTTCTGAATTTAGCAGCCTAAAATCAATCAATTAAGAAATTATGTCATTTAGAACTGTAAATCCTGCTGAAATTAAGACCCAAGAAATGCATGCGTACCTACTGGGCGCAGTGGCTCCTCGACCTATTGCATTTGCAAGTACCATCGATAAAAACGGAAATGTAAACTTAAGTCCGTTCAGTTTTTTCAATGCCTTTGGATCTAATCCGGCGACTTTGATTTTTAGTCCGGCCTTACGCGGGCGTGATGGCGCTACCAAAAACACGCTCGATAATGTTCGTGAAATTGATGAAGTCGTTATTAATATAGTAAGCTACGACATGGTTCAACAAATGTCGTTGGCAAGTACTGAGTATCCAAAAGGCGTGAATGAGTTTGTTAAATCGGGATTCACCATGCAAAATTCAGTACTGGTAAAACCTCCACGTGTACTTGAATCACCAGCACAGATGGAATGCAAAGTCAAACAAATTATTGAAACCGGAACCCATGGCGGTGCCGCCATATTGGTCATTTGCGAAATCGTTTTGATGCATATTCGGGAAGATGTGTTGGATGAAAAGGGAGCCATCGACCCATTTAAGATCGATCAGGTTGCACGATTAGGTGGGAATTGGTACAGCAGAGCTGCCAAAGGATTATTTGTCGTTCCCAAGCCACTTACTACTTTGGGGATGGGTGTTGACGCACTTCCGGAAGACATCAGAACGAGTAAAATTCTTACCGGAAACGATTTGGGACTGCTTGGAAACACCGAAAACATGCCTTCCACAGAGGATATTTTTGCATACTCGAACCGAGAAGATGTGAAAAAATTCTTCGACACTATGCAAGGCAATAGAGAGAATTTAACAATGGCGGTACACCTGGCAGCCCATCACTTACTCGAAAAAGGGGACACACACGAGGCGTGGATGGTATTGTTGCATCATCATAAAAATTAGTGATTTCTCCTCTGAAAAATTGTTTTTTTATCTCCTATCAAAAATCAAAAAAAATAAGAAAATAATTTCCCCTCTGAGCCCCCTCTGAAACTAACAATTTCGCACTCCTGCATTGTTAATAAATTATTAGGAATGCCGCTCTATGAAATTATTACTGAGATAAATTAGCACCATTCAATATCATTAAACAAAAAAAAACAATGGCAACTAAAAAAGCAAAACCTGCTAAGAAGGCTACAAAGAAAGCCGCTCCTAAAAAAGCTGCAAAAAAAGCTGCTCCTAAAAAAGCTGCAAAGAAAGCTGCTCCTAAGAAAGCCGCTAAAAAAGCTGCTGCTCCTAAGAAAGCTGCGAAAAAAGCTGCTCCTAAGAAAGCCGCTAAGAAAGCTGCTGCTCCTAAGAAAGCTGCTGCTCCTAAAAAAGCTGCGAAGAAAGCTGCTGCTCCTAAAAAAGCAAAAGTAAAACGTACTCCTAATGCTGCTTTCATGAAAGCAATGACTCCAAGCTCTTCATTGGCTGCGGTTATTGGTGCTGGAGCAGTTCCGCGTACTGAAGTAGTTAAAAAAATCTGGGGTTACATTAAAAAGAACAACCTACAAGACAAGAAAAATCGTCGTATGATTAATGCTGATGATAAATTGAAAGTTGTTTTCGGAGGAAGAGGTCAAGTTTCAATGTTTGAAATGACTAAGCTTGTTAACAAGCACCTTTCTTAATCCTTAAGAAAAGTATAGAAAAGGCTACCTCAAAAGGGTGGCCTTTTTTTATGGGTTTACTTTTAGAGTCGATGGAATTAGGTTTGAAATGAATGCCAGGAACAATCTATACGTTTCAATATTATAGGGAAAATTATAAGTTGGTAAAGTCGAGGGATCGCATTTTAAGC
>JBJXGU010000280.1:0-6900 GCA_046160245.1 Bacteroidia bacterium | reverse complement strand
CATTGGGTTTAATATGCCAACTTAAATCTCCAAACAATACTCTGGAGCCAAACTCTAATGTAATCTGTTGTAGTACGAACACGTTTTATATTTTAATAAGCTTACCGCTTCCTGTAATTATTTTTTTGATTGATCCTGGATTCCCTTTGTAATAAACATTTCCAATATAGCCGATGGTGACTTCCAAAATCGAATTTGAATTCACATAAATTTGATTGGTGCCTTTGTTGTGAACGTAATTATTTTCACCTAATAAATTCTCGCAATTTAACACACCAAATCCTGCGTTGAAATTATATTGGGTGCCTGCAAATCCCTCCACATACATATCACAAGGTCCATTGTTGATGGCTAATGTAGCTGTACCCGTATTTAATTTAAGTCGAAATATGCCTAGGCTATTGAAAGCATCGATCCTGAAATCCGGTACATGAAGAGTATCCATACAGGTGATATCACCGCTGGAATTATCGGCATAGATGGAGCGTACATTGTTTGTCCAAACTTCTACCGTGAGCGTAGGATTGAATTTTCTTACCCAGTTGCACTTGTTGTCATTTTGAATATACAAAAGTCCTCCTCTCACACTGGTTTTTACATCTTTGATTAGTTTGTCGCCCGCGGTTACACGAATTTTTGAAAAGGCACTTTCATATAAAATCACATCAACATCGTTTGACAAATGAATGCCTGAAATAGTTCCGAGCGCACGTTCTTCTGTAATCACATCCCCAGTTCCATGAAAGCAATCGCAAAGGTCAGAACAACTGCTTAGTTGCAGTGCAATAATGAGTGCGAAGAGTATCTTTAATTTTTTCATGTTAAAATTTTATTCCAAGTCCCCATTCGAAGTAATCTGCCTTACCAAAATGTGATTTGAGTCCGAAACTGGCAAATGCCTTTTTCGTGAATGCATAGCGTAACAATAATCGGTTGTAGATATTTCCATCTTCTTTGTAACGATTGTAAGTGTACATTCCCATTTGGAAATAACCGTCCCAATTTCCCATTCTAATACCCGCCGATCCAAACACCCCAGATCGAATCGTGTTTGAAAAATAGGAATGTCCCTGCGCTTTTTCTTCAAGTTGGAAGGGGAGTGATCGATCGATTGTTCCTTCAATTCCGACACCAATAAATCCTTTTCTATGCAAGGGATGGTGATATTGTATATGAAGAATATTTACAGAATAGCGATCTCCATTAGGAGGATAAACTTCTTTTACTGCAATAGCCAATGTAGCGGTAAATTCATGCTTTCTTTTCGAAGTAGAATCGGTTTGATTTTGCTTTTTGTTAGGCTCCCCCAGAAAGTAAACACCACCAAAATTTAGAGATGGAAGATTAATTCCTAAGTTGGGCTTTCGAAAGGATCCATTGGAAAAGTGAGCAAAGTCAATTCCTCCATTTAACTGAAATTTTTTCTTAGTGAAAAATTGGAACCGAACTCCTGTATTTACAAATCCGTTGATGTGTGTTCCAATGGCTAAATTTTTATAATTGTCATTAATGTTGAATGGTTTTTCTACATAGCCAACTCCAACACCTACTTTAATTCCCATGCGTAAACGATTGCTACGAATCATGGGATAGATGACTTGACCAAATAAAGAATGTCCTTGTCCTAGTTCTTCTCTATTGCCGAAGTCGAAAAATTTATACCCAATTCCGTATTGTGGAAAATTGTAATCGGCATGCCACGCTTTTGAGCCATTTACAGTTTTCAAGAAACTCAATTCTATCGCAGTTGAATAATTCCTTTGCAAATGAATCATGGCAGAGCGATGGGCAATGATAAAGCCCTTATGAAAATTCACTCCCACCGACCATTTGCCCGGAGATAATACGGTATCTGTTTGTGAATAAGCCGCTTGGTTTAAACCCAAGAAGATTAAACAATAGAGATAAAGTCGAAAATGGGAATTGAGGATTTTCATTTTGTCGTGCAAAGTTAAAAAATGAACCCATTAAATGAGTAGATAGCCCTTGGGATTTATGAAAGGTTCATTCTATCGTCAGAATGAGTCAAATCCTAATTCTTCTCTATTTTTGGCTCATGACATCAATGCAGCAGAAATTAGAAGCCTTCGAACGATTATTGGGTATCATGGATGAGTTGAGGGCTAAATGTCCTTGGGATAAAAAGCAAACCATGGAAACCCTCAGGCATCTCACGATTGAAGAAGTTTATGAATTAGCAGATGCCATTTTGGATAATAATCAGCAAGAGGTAAAGAAAGAATTGGGCGATATATTATTGCATATTGTTTTTTACTGTAAGATGGGAAGTGAAACCAGTGATTATGATATTACCAGTGTTATAAATTCTCTTTGTGAAAAGCTTATTCATCGACATCCGCATATTTATGGAGATGTGGTGGTCGGCAGTGAAGAAGAAGTAAGTCAAAACTGGGAAAAACTGAAACTAAAGGAAGGAAATGATTCTGTGTTGGGCGGTGTTCCAGTGTCTTTACCGGCATTGGTGAAATCGATGCGTATTCAGGAAAAGGCACGTGCTGCAGGCTTTGATTGGGAAGAGCCACATCAAGTATGGGATAAAGTGAAGGAGGAGATGGATGAGTTTTATGAAGAAGTGAAGAATGGAAATCACAAGAAAATGGAAGCAGAGCTGGGTGACTTGATGTTCTCTCTCGTCAATTATGCGCGCTTCTTAAAATTAAATCCCGACGAAGCATTGGAACGCACGAATAAAAAATTCATTCGACGCTTTCAATACATGGAAGGCAAAGTAAAAGATTCAGGCAAGAAGTTAGAAGATTTGAATTTGGCCGAGATGGATGTGTATTGGAACGAGGCTAAAGCAAAGGGACTTTGAGGATGAAGTGGGGGAGATGTGTGTTAGTTTTGTCGATATTGTTAAGCTGTTTTGGGTTTGATTCTTACTCACAAACCGATAGCATTCCTCCATTATGCAAAGGCTACTTTAAATCGTATTTGAAGGACACTCGCGATTTTATTTTATTTCCACGTGAAATAAAAAAACATGATTGGACTTTCATTTCATCAGCTGTTGCAGCCACTGGCCTTGCATTTTATTTTGATGAAGAAATTGAAAGTGCATTTCGCGAAAATAATATTCGGACAACAAATCAAATGCCCATAGATTTTACGCTTGGTGCCGTGGGAACAGGAATTTATCCCTTGGCTGCTGCCGCTGTACTTTTTGTAGCTGGTAAGCAAAGGGAAAATGAGCATTGGGTTTGGCTTTCTATGCTTCAAATTAAGACTGTTGGACTCGCTGCTGGATTTAGTCGCGTACCAAAATTCTTAGCACAACGTCATCGTCCCGATTTAGAAAGGAAAATTATTAATCCCTGGAATTGGGAAGGACCGTTAAATGGTTTTACAGGGAATGATGCATTTGCAAGCGGACATTCTTTCATCGCTTTTTCTTGGGCGAGTGTAACGGCGAGTGCTTGTAAGGAAAATAAATTATTGGTAGCTGGACTCTATACGTTGGCTTCCTTAGTGGGCGTTTCTCGTGTTTACCAAGGCGAACATTGGGCAAGTGATGTGATTGCTGGAGCTGCGATGGGCTATGCCTTTGGTAAGTTGAGTTATCGTTTACAAACCAGAAATTGGACGGTGAGAAAAAGAAAATCTGCCTCCCAATTTCAGGAAAATAAGTAATTCTCAATGATCATCCCACATCCAAAATGGATGTTAATCCATTTTGGATGAGGGATGTCACTATAAAAAAGGTAAGTCTCGTAGCGGCGCATTGCAATGCGCCAGTGAAATCTAAATAGTAAGGATCAAAAAGAAAATCTGCGTGACAACAACATGATATGTAATAATTCAAAGGTAAGTCTCGTAGCGGCGCATTGCAAAGCGCCAGTGAAATCTAAATAGTAAGGATCAAAAAGAAAATCTGCGTGGCAACAACCAGATATGTAATAATTCAAAAGGTAAGTCTCGTAGCGGCGCATTGTAATGCGCCAGTGAAATCTAAATAGTAAGGATCAAAAAGAAAATCTGCGTGACAACAACAAGATATGTAATAATTCAAAGGTAAGTCACGTAGCGGCGCATTGCAATGCTCCGAAATTCAATTTTAATTGTAAAGTGGTTATTATTGTAAAATTATTAATTGAATTAATATGTTAAAAGTAGGAGATAAAGTACCTGTATTTTCCCTGATGGATACAGAGCGAAATGAATTTACGAATGCAAATATTGAAGGCAAAATCACTTTGTTTTTATTTTTCCCAGCTGCGTTTACAAGTACATGCACCACCGAACTTTGTTCTGTAAGAGATGATATTGCTCGCTATCAAAATTTAAAAGTCCAAGTTTTTGGAATTTCTACCGATGCACTTTTCACTTTAAAAAAGTACAAGGAGGATCAACACTTAAACTTTGAGTTGCTTTCCGATTTTAATAAAGAAGTAAGCAGATCCTTCAATTCGCTATACGAAGTATTTAAATATAACATGAAAGGTGTTTCCAAGCGATCTGCAATCATTATTGATATAAATGGCATCATTCAGTATATCGAAATTCTGGAAAATGCCTCCCATGTTCCCGATTTCCACTTGATTAATAGAAAATTAGAAGAGATAAGCTTGAATGCAAAGTAGAAATTGAAGAAAAATCATATGAATTGCGGTTATAATTCCCTTAAAAACGAATATCTTTGATCTATAAATTATAAATATGAAAAAAGTCTATAGTATTTTATTGAGCTTCTTACTTCCTGTGATTTCTTCAGCTCAAATTACCATTACCAATGCTGATTTACCAAGTTCAGGAGATCAAATTCAATTTAGTCAAGCTGCAATAACTACTCCAGTTGACCTTACGCTGACGGGTACAAGTTATTTGTGGGATTTTTCGATGCTCCAACATACATCACAAGATGTGGATACTTTTTTATCCGTGCTTTCAACACCATTAATTTATGCTTTAGTATTTGGATTTAACTCGAATCAAGCCAAGCGTGGTATTGATTTGTCAGCTGTTCCACAAGTACCTATTTCGGATGTATATGGTTTTTATAATAAGAGTTCAAACAATTATAAGCAAACTGGGTACGGTGCGAGTATCACCGGATTAACAACCCCTATTTCTTTCAATAATGACGATATCATTTACGACTTTCCTATAACTTTTGGAAACATGGATTCTTCAGACAGTGATTATTCTATCATTATTCCAGGACTTGCAACTGCTATTGGTAGTCAACATCGAGTAAATGTGGTTGATGGTTGGGGCGACATCACAACTCCATACGGGACCTTCAATGCACTTCGAATTGTTTCTACTTTAACAGGTGAAGATTCTATTTATTTGGATACACTTGGATTTGGTTTTGGCCTTCCACGTGCACTAACTCGTGAGTATAAGTGGTTGTCTACCGGTCAGGACATTCCTATTTTACAAATTAACACAACTGAATTGCTCGGCATTGAAACGGTTACTTTGATTAAATATCGTGATAGTTTACGTGTTCCTGTGTCAGTTCAAGAAATTCGTGTTGAAGATTTGCAACTTTCATTAAGTCCTAATCCATCCAATGGGACCGAGGTTTATTTGAATTCGATTGCTGAGAAAAATACTGAATTGAATTGTGCTATTTATTCTTTAGATGGTCGATTAATTCATCAGCAACCCTTGTCTATTCAATCAGGTCAACAGAAAATAAAATTAGGATCAGACGATTTTATATTGTCTGCAGGTAGTTATGTGGTTTACTTAAGTAATTCATCTTCATCTAGTTCTATAAAATTAGTTGTTCAGAATTGATAAGATGTAATTTGAAACGCATTGTTTCACTTTTCAAATGGAAGAAGTATATTTGCATCCCTCTAATTCAGTTTACAATTTTTTCATTCACCTGCCCAGGTGGCGAAATTGGCAGACGCACCACTTTGAGGGGGTGGCGCCTTCGGGTGTGCGAGTTCGACTCTCGTCTTGGGCACAATTGATCTGTATAATGACAGTTCCTTTTCTTTTTACAAAAAAATATACTTTTATTAATTCTCCGTGCCTCCGCTCCTCCGTGCCTGCCTGCAGCATCGCTTTTGCTGTAGCTTCAGCGGAGCAAAGCAAGCAGGGTAAAAAAATTAAAGTTTGATTAGTAAAATATAATTGAAGAAGGATAATACTATTTTCTATTTTTCTCTACAGAATTACTCCCTGTAAATAAATAAAGTATGGCCAATAAGAAACTCAACCCAATAGTTAATCCCCATGTACTTGGATAATCGGTCGGATATAAAATTCGATTGGCTATGTCCTTTGTGATTTCTAAAGGCATTCTAAAGATATCCCAACTATTGTATCGTTCAAAACGCCCTAAGTAAACACCAAAACTTCCCAATATAATGGAGCTGATGACAAAAGTGGTTCCTACCCATTTGGAATGAATTTTCTCCACAATTTTGTGCATACTTCTAAGTGAAAATAGTCCAAGCAATAGACCTGAAATAGCAAACGAAAGAATGAGTAATAGGTCGAACCATTCAGGCATTCCTGCTATTTTATGCAGATGGAAGAGGTCGGTGAGGATATACAACGCATTCGGAAAAAACAAAAGCCACATGGGTGCAATCACCCAAAATTGCCAATGATCTATGTCTCTCTTTTTTAATTCCATGAGGGTACTGATTCCGAATGGAATGTAGGCCAAAAATAAATTCCAAACTAAGAAAATGAAATTCAATTGTCCGGTGATGCTGATTCGAAAAATGAGTAAACCTAAACTCAATAAGCATAATAAATGAAGGGCTACTTGTTTTTGATGGTAGGATCGCATAATTAAAGTTAGTTGAGCTTATAGGTGAACGCTGATAATTTTCATAAAGTGTGAACTCAATCAATTAAATTTTGGTTAATGAAAATTCAAGTTTTTTTTTGGGATAGTGTCTTCAATTCTTT
>JBJXGU010000279.1:0-3224 GCA_046160245.1 Bacteroidia bacterium | reverse complement strand
TATAACACCCTTAACTATTGGTTAATTTACCTTAAGGTCTTACTCCATTTAAATTTATTTTTCATTTAACTTATTTTTTCTATTCTATATTTTACTTTACTATGCTTTACTATATCACCCTTAACTATCGGTTAAGTTTATATAAGGTTTTCTTTGACTTTATCCTTGCTATATTTTTTTATTTTCTTTTTGCTCTTTAAACAAATTAAAAAGGATTGATTTAATTTGGGTGAAACAAAGGATTTAGAAAAGAAATTCACTTTTTACTATCTTTTTTAGATATACAAAATCAATATTTGACAAATATAATTTATTTATATAATTGATATACAACTATATAAATATTGGCATTTAGATTGAAATATGAGTAGTAAATCAGAATGACATGAATTCTACACTAACTACTCAACCTTCCTACGATTCACTTCTGCAAATGAAGCAGTGGCTGGACAAGAGATCTATCATCCTAAAAAGAGATGGGAATAAATGCCGGTATTGTGGGGCAAGTAATTACTTACAAGTTCATCATCGTCAATACCACACCTGCTCAAAGACCGGAATGAAAAAGAATCCGTGGCAGTATGATGATAAGTACCTGGTTACACTTTGCAGAAAATGTCATGAGAACGGCCACAATCAATTCACTGTTCCAACCTATCCAATCTAACAAACACAAATAAATCTAACCACTACACCCTTTAAAACCCTCCACTATGAACTTCTACCAAAGAATCTTCGGCAAAAAATCAACTCCAGCAGTTTCAACTCAGCAATTGAGCGAGACACAAACACAAGAGGACAACTCATTCAACTTCTACAAACAGTTGTTTGTAGAGAACACCCCTCCTTCTCCAATGGATTCCGCCAAAAAGAAAGTGAGCAAGCTAAATGAGTTTCTTGCTACAGATTATTCTACAATTGGTTTTTCTGATGGATATGAACTCCACAACAAGGAACTGTGCGATCACAAAAAAAATATCATCATGGCAGAATTTCGCCAATTGGTAGATGAAGCAATAGACGGGCACCGTCAAGATCTTTTCCAATTGCGAAACCAATTGATCGAAACGAATGGATTGAATGATGGCTTAACTCAGCAACTAGAACTTCGAATTGCAGAGATCAGAGGACTAATTACTAAGCTAGAGCAAGAGAAGCAATTGTCAGTAGAATATGAAGGGCTTGTGATAAAATCAATCTATCAGTATTCAGAAGGATTTTTACGGGGGTGTACCGATTGGCATCAAGCAAAGCTTTTAGCCAAATCAACGGGACTTTTCTAGCTCCCGCTTTATTTACTTATAATTAAATACTCTAACCTTAAATTCATAAATAAAATGTTTAAATTCCTAACTAAAATCACAGCCGATGACTATAACATGCTCATCAATGACACTCCTGCAAGTAGAAAAAAAGTGGTACTATTCGCAAATGCACTATTCATTCCAGTACTACTATGGTTCTTCACAGCATTTACAATGGCTACCCAACTTTTCGAAGCTTCCTTCTGGGGTAGTCTATTCGCTGGACTTCTAGCCGCACTATTAATATTTATCATTGACAGATCCATCATCATCGCCAATGGAAACGGATGGATAACAACCTTCAGAATCATTTTAGGCCTATGCATTGCTACCATTGGGTCCATTATGATTGATGATTGCGTATTCCATGATGACATTAATCAACAACTTGAAGCCAACAAGGCGGTAAAAATTCAAAGTGCCAAGAATAAAATACAAGCAAATTACCAAATAAATCTAGCAGAAGCCAATGCCGAAGTAAACTCCAAATATTCAAATTGGCAAAATGCGATTGAAGGCGTAAAAGCAGAAGCAGACGGTAAAGGAGGTACTGGATTCAGAGGAGCAGGTAAAATTACAGCCTTGAAACTGGGTCTATCTTCAAAACAAGAAACAGCCTATATCCATGCAACCAACAGTCGAGATTCCATACTAGCAGAGCAAAAAATCGCTCAAATTAAAGCTGAAGACCAAATAAATTCAACGCAAGGTAAGGCCATGCTACTACATCGAATAGAAGCCCTCTTCACCTTGGTTTTTAGTAACAAAATTGTTGGTGCACTTTACTTAATATTCACTATTTTTATCTGGTGTTTAGAGTTTATTGTCATAATGTTCAAGATGAATTCTTCCGAAACAAATTATGAGAAGAAAATTCGAATGATTGAAGAAATGGGAGCCAATCGCATTGACAAAATCGCCAATAAAGATAAAGAATGGTTTGAAGGAGGAAAAGGGCATAAAACAACAACAGGAATACGTCAACAATTGGGGAATAATCCACCAGCGTTTTATAATTAATAAATTAACATTATGGAAAATATGTTTTTAGATGGGTTTGGGTTATCCAATTTCAAATGCTTTAAGGATGAAATCAAAATAGCACAAAGGCCAATAACCATAAATATTGGACCCAATAACTCTGGCAAATCTTCGCTATTAAAAGCAATTAACTTATTTCAACATTCACTAATTAAGAATAATTTAATTCACAACAATGCTTATCAGAATATACTAGGTGAAATAGACTCATTTCAATTGTTAAATTTTGGTGTGCCTGAAAATTATTTAAATGACCCCACTAAAGAATTATCATTTCGCTTACCAATATTATTTGAAGAAAAACCAGTCTGGCTGATAAACAAAAATGTTGAGATTAAGTTTCATTATCTATTTGAAAAACAATTTCAATATAATGTCGATTTTACAAATTTACTACGAGTTGAGAAAAGAGAAAATGCACCTCCCGGGCTTGGAAAATTAAACAAATATCAAATTATAATTGATAATCACTTATACTTTGAGTTGACAAGAAACTTACAAATAGAAAATATTTATAATGGAACGGAGTTTGGCTATTTTGGCGAATTAAAAATATATCCACTTAATTTCATCAAACAAAATGATGTGAATTGCATAAAAATACCATTAGAAATTCCAACCCGCAAATTTCATAATATCGAATATGTTCAGGATATTGTTACCGAATCATTATTAAAAATCGGCAATATTGATGCCGAAAACATAGGATATTTAGTTAACTCAGGATTAGATTCAATATATAACTTTCAGAATTGCATTTCAAAAATTAAATTCATTGATTTGAATCGAAGAGAATATGGAAGATATTTTGATGTAACTAAATCAAGTTTATTTAAAGATTTCTTTGAATTTTACTTTAATCGCCAAAATAGCAATATT
>JBJXGU010000278.1:0-7669 GCA_046160245.1 Bacteroidia bacterium | reverse complement strand
AATGATCTTTATAGACTAGAAAATAATACATGCGACAATATTTCCATTTTAATTTATAATCGATGGGGCTCCCTTGTTCATAAATCGGATGACATTACAAATCCATGGAATGGAAAACACAATGGACAAGACTTACCACAAGGAGTCTATAAAATTGTTGCGAAAAACAAAACTTCTTCAAAGACTGGTTTTGTAACATTGATAAGGTAGTTTATGAGTGCTATTGGAAAAATATAGCAGAAAACATTATTGTAAAAAAATCAACTTTCTTCCAAAAATCACATCCATCTTTTATACCATAATTGAAAAACAAAAAGAAACCAAATTCTTTCTGTATCATGAAGTTTTCCCGCTAAAAATTTATCTTTTAGCCGTTTCACTAGTTCGGGATTAAATAGATTTTGCTTGACAATAAAATCGTCATCCATCACTTCCAAGAACAAATCCTTTAACTCAACTCGTAACCAATCTTTCACAGGAACACCAAATCCCATTTTTGGTCGATTCATAATTTCGATAGGAACATATTGATGGACGATATCTTTTAAGATACGTTTTCCTTTCCCATCAAACAATTTATATTCGTCGGGTAAAGTTGCGACAAATTCAAGAAGTCTGTGATCCAAAAAAGGCTCCCTACCTTCAAGACTAGCCGACATCGTTGCTCGATCAACTTTTTGAAGGATATCATCCACTAAATACGTTTTATATTCTACAGCTAAAATTTTATTCAAATTAGAAACCGAATTATTCAATTCATTTCCTGAATTAAAAACAGTTTTTTGAATTTGAAAAGGATGAATTAACAATCGATTCAGCTCAGACGTACTAAAAGTTTCATTGAAGTGATTGAATGCTTCAAGTGGATCTTTTGAACTTAGCACATCATGCAGCCGACTCCATTTATCAGCTTTTTCAAAATCACTAGAAAATAAATTTGAAATCAGAGAAGTTGGTTTTGCAGCAACTTTTTGTAAAAATGAGGGTATTTTATTTATTGCATCAAGATAGTTTCTTCCTTTTTGATGCCGCGGATATCCTGCGAACAATTCATCACCTGCATCTGCTGAAAGAGCTACCGTTACAAATTGTCTTGCAATCCTACTCACTAGTGTAGTTGGAATAGCAGAAGAATCTCCAAAAGGTTCATCATATAAATCAGATAACAATGGAATAATATCCATAGCATCCTTCATTTTACAAATATATTCGTGATGATTCGTTCCGAGATGATCAGCTACTTTCTTGGCTTCCTTCGACTCATCAAAATCCTTACTTTCAAAACCTATAGTATAAGTATTTATTTTTTTCTGTGATTTACTCAAAAGTGCAGCAACGGCCGTACTATCATAACCACCACTTAAAAACACTCCTACTGGAACATCGGCAACCATTCTATAATTAAAAGCAGATTCCATTAACTCTTCTGTCTTCACTTTAGCATCCTCATAATTTAATGAAGAAGGTTTTTGATTATAAGCATCAAAAGCATTCCAATAGCAATGCGAAGTTTCTTCTTTTGACTTTAAATCAATACACAACCAATGACCAGGATTAATTTTGAAGGTATTCTTAAAAATACAGAAAGGTGCAGGAATATTTCCATGCTTAAAATAGAGTGCAAGAGCATCTTTATTCAACTCCTTTACAAATGCTGTACATTGGTGAACAGCTTTCAATTCAGAGGCAAACAAATACACTCCATTATTTTTATAATAAAACAATGGTTTTACTCCGGCACGATCACGAACCATAAAGATTTTTCCTTTCTCATCGTCAAACAAAGCAATAGAAAACATTCCAATAAATTTTTCTATTACGGATATCCCCCACTCTTTATAACCGTTTAATATTACTTCAGTATCTGAATTAGATTTAAAAGTATGCCCTAAATCTATCAACTCCTTTCTTAACTCCTGATAGTTGTAAATTTCGCCATTCAACATTACTAACAACTTACCATCTGCATGATACATTGGCTGATGTCCTAATGGACTTAAATCAATAATTGATAATCGGCGAAAACCAAAACCAATATGGGCCTTTGCATGCTGCAAAAACTCGTATCCACTGTCATCAGGGCCACGATGAACAAGTGTGTCTGCCATTGCCTTCAAGACTTTTAGATCTTCACGCTTATTAAAGTCAATAAATCCGGCAAATCCACACATTATTTACAAAATTATCATAAAGAATCTAGAGAGAGAAACTAAAGTAGAAAAATCACTAATTTTACCGCATAATAGTCGTAATCATTCAATGATCCCATACGTTTCCCCTCATTCAAAAAAGGAGTTGTCAATCCATGGCAACAAACTTCAAAATACTGACAATGAATCTTTTCCGATTATAAATGAGATTCCTAGATTTGTTCCTGTAGACAATTATGCATCAGCATTTGGGCTTCAATGGAAAACTTTTGCCAAAACGCAGCTTGATAGTTTTAGTAAAACGAACATCACTCAGGGCCGATTAGAACGTTGTCTAGGATTTCCTATAGAAGGTCTAGAAAACAAAACAATATTAGAAGTTGGTTGTGGAGCTGGTCGTTTCACAGAACTTCTGGTAAAAGGAAAAGGCTTAGTACATTCAATAGATTTAAGCGTTGCCGTAGAAACGAACAAAGAAAATATTGGGGATGCGGCAAACTACCAAGTTGCTCAAGCAAGCGTGTATGAACTGCCTTATGCTGATGAGAGTTTTGATATTGTTATATGCTTAGGTGTAATACAGCATACACCTTCATCTGAAAAAACGATTGAAGCATTATGGTCAAAAGTTAGACCTGGAGGCATTTTGGTAATAGACCATTATAAATGGCGAATAGGATATTATTCTACTTTATGTCCGATTTATCGTATGATTTTAAAAGAAATGGATCCGAATAAATCAAAAAAAATTGTAGATCGTTTGGTAGACTTTTTCTTTCCATTACATTGGAAACTTCAAAACAACACGATTGCTAATTGGCTTTTACACAGAGTATCTCCACTAATCGTTTACATGAATCTTTTCAAAGATCAGGATCGAAATTTCCACTATGAATGGAGCAAACTCGACACCTACGATTCACTCACAGACTATTACAAGCACTTACGAACTCCATATCAAATTAAAAACAAATTAGAGCAACTAGGTGCTAAAGACATTTGGATTAACGAAGGTGGAAATGGTGTTGAAGCGAGGTGTAAGAAATAAAAAACAATTTAAAAGTTGAAATTATCAGATGGCTACTAAAATTGAAATTGAAGAATATTATAACAAAACGTGGAAAGACTTAGATGACCAAGGTTTAACAAAACCTAATCCAAGGCATTTAGTTATTTTAGAAAAGCTTAGACAAAACGGTCTGACTCGAAATTCGAATGTATTAGAAATTGGTTGTGGTATTGGAACACTATCAAATCTCCTTGCGGGCTATTTAACCAAAGGAAAAATTACTGCTGTTGATATAAGTCCAGAAACCATTGAATTGGCAAAACACAAGTTTAAGTCAAGAAAAAACTTGGAGTTTCAAGTTTCAGATATGTCGAATTGGAGTAACAGTAACACATTTGATATAATCGTATTACCTGACGTACTTGAACACATTCCTTTAGATCAACATGATAATTTGTTTGCAAAGATTAACGCAGTTTCCAATGCTACCACAAAATTATTAATCAATATTCCACACCCGAAGGCCTTAGAATATTTTATTGAAAACCGAAAGGATCTTTTGCAAATAATAGACATTCCAATTCACACCAATGTATTAAGTCAAAATGCAGCCAATCACGGTTACTATATTGAATCATTAGAATCCTATTCTATAGGATTAGAAGCTGAAGATTATCAATTCATCAGCCTCAGAAGGAATGAATATGTTAAAAATTATACTGAAAGAAATAAAGTATCTCGACTAGTTCAACTTATTAAATACAAACTACTAGCGTGGATATAAAAAGAAAAGCGCTTTTCATTTACCCTGCACTTTCTTCTTTTATCAAGAAAGATATTGAAATATTAGAGAATCAGTATCAATTAATAACCTATGAACTAAGAATCATTAAGAAATGGCATACACCCTTTTTAATGTTTCATCAGTTTTTCTTTTTACTTTTCCACATCAATGCTTCAGTTTGCATTATTGAATTCGCTGGATTTCATAGCTTCATTCCAACTCTATTTTGTAAGCTATTTAATATTCCTACACTTATCATTTGTGGAGGAAATGATTGCCATTCATTTCCAGCTATAAAGTATGGCAATCATAGCAAATTCCCTTTATCATATGCTACAAAAGCATCATTGAACAATTGTACGCAAATTAGTACTAAAGATGAATCCTTGTGGGAATCAGAATATCATTATGACTCCAGATTTCCGGGTTTCCAAGGAATTAAAGCATTTATGCCCAAAATAAAAATACCAAATACAACAATTCACAATGGATACGATATAGCATTTTGGAAAAAAAATGAAACCTCAAGGAAAGCATTCTCTTTTATTACAGTAAGCGGAAACTTAAATTTAGAGTTTCAAAAAGAATTAAAAGGAATTGATCTCATAATAGAAGCCGCGAAACAATTCCCAACATTCTCTTTTACAATTGTTGGGGCTACTCCAAATCACCTAATAAAAGACTTCCCTACCAATATTCAGCTACTAGGAATTAAAAATGCTGCCGAATTAAGATCGTTATATTCTACACATGAATATTACCTACAACTTTCAATAGCAGAAGGGTTTCCCAATTCATTATGCGAAGCTATGCTTTGTGGATGCACTCCCATCGTTTCAAATGTATTTTCCATGAGTAAAATTGTAAATAACGCAGGATTTATTATTCAAAAAAGAGACCTTCAACAATTGATAGATGTTTTCAACGAAATTGAAAAGAACCACAAATTGAATGAAGACATTTCCCGAGATAACATTGCAGATAATTATTCTATAGAAAAAAGAGAATTGAAACTTCTGAAGCTAGTAAACGATCTATCGAACTAAAAAAACAAAACCAATTTTATCGGATTCCTTGTTTGTTTTTCTTTCTATCTTGTAAACATACAAACCCTCAGGTGATTTTTCATTTTTAAAAAGTCCATCCCATTTAAAATCAATTTCTGTTGACTCAAAAATTCTTTGACCCCATTTATTGTAAATTGCAATTTCAAAGTCAACACAATTTGAAATGGATTTAATCTCAAAAAAATCATTTTTACCATCGTTGTTTGGGCTAAAACTATTTGGAATATATAACGACTGATTTAAATCAAAAGGCACATCCAAATTTATATCAATAGTATCTGCACAAACGGTTTGATATCGACGAATAAACAATACTCGCTTTAATCCCGAAAATTGATATTGATGTTTAAAAATTGAATCCACAGCGTATTGTCCATCTCCAAAATCACAATAAACTGGATTAAGAGAATCCCTAGCTTCAAAATAATAGGTAAACTCACACGAATCTAAAAAATAAGTCACTTTGAAATCTTGCTCCAACACAGAAAAAGCCATTAGTTTAGATGAATCAATACAACTATTAGAATCCATTACTATCAAACTAACTTCATAACTACCCTGCAAAAAAAAAACATGCGAAGGAAGTGTATCATTCGAAGTGGTTCCATCTCCAAAATCCCACTGATAGAAAGAATTGCTATTTACTATATGATTTAACTGAACAGTATCATTACAATTTTTCTCTAAAGAAAAACTTGCATCAGGTAATTTAAAAATTGTTAATAGATGATAAACTGTATCAGCACAATTTCCATTGGTTGCAATTAGAAATACATTATAAACTCCACTGTTAAGATAAACATGGTTTGGGTTTTTAATAATAGAATTTGACCCATCTCCAAAATCCCAAAAATAATTACTTGCTTCACCACTCAAATTAAATGAAATATTTTTGAAGCAAGAAGTGGTATCTGCTATTATACTGACAGTGGGAGTTTGAACAATTTGTACTTCTACATTTATCGAATCATAACAATAATTTTGATTTATTGCGACTAATTCAATCGAATAAGTAGAATCCTTTAAATAGGTATACAATGATGGAAGTGAAGTTAAAACATTACCATCACCCATATCCCATGAAAAACTTGTACTCATTGAACTTGTGTTTACAATAGAAACACCCAAACTACAATTTGTATTAAAAGAAAATGCTGCAATAGGCATTTCAATTACAGTCAATTTTTTAATGATTGAATCGATGCAAAGTCCATTATTTGCAATTAGTTTTATAAAATAAACACCTTGAGAAGCAAATGTATGTGTTGGACTTAAAATAGATGAAAAATTTCCATCACCAAATTCCCATTGATAAATGGAAGAGTTTGAAGACATATTCTGAAAATACAATGACAAACCGCAAATTGTATCTGGAATTTGAAAGTCTGCAATTGGCATAAATGGTACATTAATCAATGATAAAGCAGTATCGGCGCATCCTCCTGGATTAGACACAATAAGTGATGCATTGTAAGGAATAAGAGACCAATTATATTGATGCATTGGATTCACTTGATTGCTATTCGTCCCATCCCCAAAATTCCAATTATAATTAGAGCTAGCAGGAATTGAATTAAACTGTACTTGCCCCGTACAATTTACAGTAAACGTAAAATTAGCATTTGGCATTACTTCTACGTGGACATTGAAAAAAGTGGTATCATTATTTCCGCAAGTAGTATTAACTGCAACTAGACTTACATTATAATCACCTGGATTAATAAAAGTGTGACTAGGAGAAATTAAATTTGAAGTATTCCCATCATCAAAATTCCAAATGAATGAATTAGTTCCAACGGAGGTATTACTAAAGTTGATTGTTTGGCCTAGACAAATGGAATCCACAGTCATGAACGAGGCAGACACAATAGAAACATTTGAAGGATCCATTTCAAGAAGAAAAAAGTCCTGGCCACCATTCAATGAAACATCATATGATCCAGGAATTGTTGGAAATCCACTTGAATATGTAAAACCAGCAACTATATAATTACTTCCGTTTAAAATTACATTTACACCTACATCGCTATTATTGCTTCCCACATATGAAGAATATATTAAAGAATTATAAGTCTGATTAAAATGGGTCACAAAAGCATCATCACTTCCATTTGCAGTTGAATCATAGGTGCAAAATGTAAAAGGTAATGACACACCAAATTGACCAACGATGATGGGCTCCTCCAAATTATTTAATGCTACACCCCACCCTCTATCATCGCCAGTGGATCCAAAATAAGTTGAATTCATCA
The DNA here is from genome assembly GCA_046160245.1 of Bacteroidia bacterium. Taxonomy (GTDB): domain Bacteria; phylum Bacteroidota; class Bacteroidia; order AKYH767-A; family OLB10; genus JAJTFW01. The sequence continues at coordinate 407 of JBJXGU010000278.1, read as the reverse complement.
ATGTGTTACCATTTGAATTTAATTTGAATAAAATTCCATCATTAGTTCCTCCTCCATAAGTTGTTTGGAATGCACCGATTGAAACTGGGAAATTATTAGAATTCGAGTAACCTGTTACAATTGCATTATCACTTGCATCAAGAACAAAACTATTCCAAGCCCAATCAGTGCCACTGCCGCCTATATAAGTTGAATTGCTTAATGTCGTCAGACTTGAATTAAACCTAGCAACATAAAGGTCATAACCACCTCCATTATAACTAACATCATATGCTCCTGCTGTCACTTGCAAGCCACCTGAAGAAAACCCCATAATTGCGATATTTCCTGTAGACTCCAATTGAATTGAATGTGAATGATCGTCACCATTTCCACCATACATTGTAGCGAAAAGTAAAGCCGAACCA
>JBJXGU010000277.1:0-9717 GCA_046160245.1 Bacteroidia bacterium | reverse complement strand
TCAACTCAACGGCAATACATTGAAATACGATTTGCCAGATGGGACGTCTCGCATCTGGTTCAAAGGAAAAATATTTGGTAATAATTAATGATTATGAAAAAACTTCGTATACTCTTTACCGTTATCTTTTGTCAATCTGTTTTAGTCGGAAACGCACAGTCGGCGTTTATTCCACTTAGCAATGAAGTGGAACAATCCTTTGTGAAGGATATGAACCGAGTTGGCAATGGTGTGCATACTTCGTTCAAACCTTATTTGAGAAGTGATATTGTTCGCGCTTCGATGAGTGCATCGGAAGAAACCGACTTGGACGAAATAGATTATGGAAAAGCATACGATTCTTTAATTCGTATCAACGTTCGATCCGATCGAAAATTTAACCAAAGATGGATCGGTAGAAAATTATTTACGGAGCATTTGGTACAAGTGGAGGAAGAAGATTTTCGATTGTATTTAGATCCTGTTTTTGAATTTGCTGGAGGGCAAGACCAAGAAAATAATCGTAATTTTCATACGAATACGCGAGGCGTTTGGGTGAATGGATCTATTGGCAAAAGATTTGGTTTCAATGCCACTTTTTATGAGAACCAAAGTTTATTTCCCATGTATCTTGATTCTGCTGCTCGTAAAAGTAGAGTTGTGCCTGGACAAGGTCGCGTGAAAAAATTTGAAACCGACGCATTCGATTATGCTTTTTCTACCGGGACCATCAACTTTCAACTAAACAAGCATTTTACGTTTGAATTTGGACAAGATCGTCACTTCATTGGTGATGGTTATCGTTCCTTATTACTTTCCGATAATGCATTTCATTATCCCTACGTTAAAATCATCACTGACTTTTGGAAAATTAGATATGTAAATCTGTTCATGCAATTGAGGAATCTTGAACGAGTCGACCAAAACGATTTATATCCTTTTGAAAGTAAGTATTCGTCGATGCATTACCTCGATGTAGATATTGGAAAACGTTTTACAGTTGGATTGTTCGAGTCAGTGATTTGGCATGCCGATACCAACAACAATTCACGTGGATTTGATTTTGGTTATCTCAATCCGTTTATCTTTTTACGACCTGTTGAGTTTAGCATTGGCTCTCCTGATAATGTGTTGATGGGATTAAATTTAAAGTATAAACTCAACAGTAAAAATTTAGTTTACAGCCAAATTATGTTGGATGAGTTTTTATTAGAATATGTGAAAGCTGGTAACGGTTGGTGGGCGAATAAACAAGGTTTTCAAGTTGGATTTAAAAGTATGGATGTGTTAGGTTTAAAATCGTTGTATTTGCAAGGAGAGATAAATTATGTTAGACCGTATACCTATCAGCATCGAGATGTTATGGGTAGTTATAGTCACCATCGTGCTGCTTTGGCGCATCCATTAGGTGCTAACTTTTGGGAAATGGTTGGAATAGCTCGCTATACCTATAAAAGATGGAATTTTGATTCTAAAGTGAGTTATGCTGAAGTTGGATACGATACCTCGGGCACTAATTGGGGTCAGAATGTTTTACTACCCTATGGAACTTATCAAAGGGAGTTTCAAAATGAAGTAGGGCAAGGCCTTAAAACAAAATTAATATGGGCCAGTTTGAATATTAGCTTTTTATTAAATCCGACCAGCCGAATGAATTTATTCTTGAATGTGGCCTCACGTTCTGCTGTCCAGCCAAATAAGACAGATAATACCATCTTGATACAAGGAGGATTTAGAACGAACTTGTTCAATCGGTATTACGATTTTTAAGGGGATCGAAAAATCACCTAATTCGATGATTATTTTACTTGACTTGTATTGAGTAGATGGTATAGCTTTGCTAAATAAATAACGCCCCTAATATTAGTTATTAGTCTTGCTATATCTATCATTCCCTTAACAAATAAAGACATTCACCATAATTAAAAATGGAGAATTGCTTTTAAACATAATTTGGGACAAAATCTTTCTATGTTAAACTTAACCTTTGCTTGCATCTCTGCCTTTCTCATCACCTTTTTGGCGATTCCATCCATTATTCGTGTTTCCGTAATAAAAAATCTATTTGATGAGCCAACCGAAAGAAAGAAGCATTCTTCTAATATTCCCACATTAGGTGGATTGGCCATTTTTGCCGGAGTTGTTTTCTCTTATACACTTTGGTCGGCTGGACTTGAAACCTTCTCGACCCAATATATTATTGCAGCTATTATCGTGATGTTTTTTATAGGCATTAAAGATGATATCGTTGAATTGACTGCACATAAAAAATTGTATGGACAGTTATTCGCGTCTCTCATTATTGTCTTTTTTGCCGATATGCGAATTACGAGTTTATATGGAGTTGGTGGAATTTATCAAATTCCTTATTGGCTTAGTGTTTTTGTTACAATTGTGACCATGATAACCATTATTAATGCTTATAATTTGATTGATGGCATTGATGGATTAGCAGGAGGAATTGGAGCTATTGCAGCCTTTACTTTTGGATTGTGGTTTTATAATTATAATCAAATTGCCCTCTGTATCTTAGCTTTTTCTTTGTTTAGTTCACTCTTAGCATTCTTAGTCTATAATTTTTCTCCTGCTAATATTTTTATGGGCGATACGGGTTCATTAGTGGTTGGATTAATTTTATCCATTCTGTGTATTAATTTCGTAGAGATGAGTTTCGACTCATTGCCTTACGCCTTTCCTTTCAGGTCGAGTCCTGCAATGGCAATTGCTATCTTAATGATTCCGTTGGCCGATACTTTTCGAATTTTCTGTATTCGACTTATGAATGGTCGTTCACCCTTTGCGCCAGATCGAAATCACATCCATCACCAGTTATTGGATTTAGGATTGACTCATCGTGAAGCTGCTCTCACTTTATACTTAGTGAACATTTTTTTCATACTTATAGCATTGGTTTTAAGAAACATATCTAGCCTAATGCTTTTATCTGTGTTAACTTTATTAGGAGCTTTATTTGCGGTTTCTCCTTACTTAATAAGGGTTTTAAGGTCTAAGAGTCGAGTTTCAATGGTCGATTAATACCAATTACAGGTATAAGATCATCTCTTCACCCAACTTTCACTACAACTCGCCCATTTTTTTTAAATTTGCCTTCCGAGGCAAAAATTCTGCTATTTCATCCAATTGATGAATAATTGTAAGAAGTTTTGAAATTCGGCTCTCCTTAGAGTAGAAATTAGTGAATTCTCGTTGTATCGAAGCTTTAATTATCAAGTTATCAAGACAATCGTCATAATAACTAATGTGCTATATGGAGAATAATAATTATCATTACCCATAGATTTACCATATCTTAAATGGAATATTTCCGTTTAAATTAAAAATGTCCCGTAGATGAAGATAACACTGAATTTAGCCCTTCTTGCTTTAACCCATACCTTGTTGTTCTCAAGTGTATTAGCTCAAGCACCCAGAGAAATTACCAATGTTTCTTCCTTGGTTGAAGAAGAATACGATCCCATTTCTTCCTTGTTAGATAGTCTGGTTACCATTACTAATGTAGTAAGATACAACCAGTTAGATGTCAATTGCTTTGATCCTAATACTATCATACCTGGAGAGATTCCACAATTTTCGACGGAGGTTTATGAGCAAAGAATGGCATCTATTCATTCACCTATCCCTCTCTCTTATAATGCCCATGTAAAAGGGTTTATTGATATGTACGCTGTGAAGAAGCGCGGTTTAACGCAGCGTGTGATGGGATTGTCTAACCTTTATTTTCCAATTTTCGAAGAAGCACTCGACCGTGAAGGATTGCCTTTGGAGTTTAAATATTTGTCGATTGTTGAATCTGCACTAAATCCAATTGCGGTTTCTCGAGTGGGAGCTACGGGTATTTGGCAATTCATGTATAATACCGGTTTGCAATATAATCTAAAAGTAAACTCCTATACTGATGAGCGTCGTGATCCTATCAAATCAACGCAGGCTGCATGTCAATATTTCAAAGATATGTACAGCATTTATGGCGATTGGTTATTGGTAATTGCAGCCTATAATTGTGGAGCAGGAAACGTAAATAAAGCCATTAAACGATCGGGTGGAAAAACCAACTTTTGGGACATCATGAATTACCTTCCTAATGAAACGAAAAATTATGTGCCTGCATTTATTGCAATCACCTATGTGATGGAACATGCACGTGAACATAATTTGTATCCTGTGAGTCCTGCTTATTCTTATTTTGAAGTGGATACTGTGATCGTAAATCAACCGATCAATTTTAGAACGTTAGCAGCAACATTGGATTTGCCGTTGGATGTGATTTCGTATTTAAACCCAATTTACAAGCGCGGATTAATTCCAGATGTTGGTGGAAATTATGTGCTTCGTTTGCCAACAAACAAGATGGCGATTTATATGTTGAGTCAGGAAAGTATTTACGCCGCTTCATTACCTGCTGCTCGACCTGTGATGAACAGTTATAAAAACCGAGCGAGTCAAGTGGATGAAGAGGGTGATGAAGTTGCGACTTATGATACTCAAACCAAACGAGTGAAGAAAACGCATACCGTACGCAGAGGTGAAAGTTTAGGAAGAATTGCTTCCAAGTATGATATGACTGTGGCCCAGGTGAAAAAGATGAACAAGTTGCGTTCAAGTACAGTTCGTTCAGGTCAGCGATTAACTGTTTACAATTGGGTAAAAACAAAAGTTCCGGTGAAAAAGGTTGCTAATGATGAATTAACCGCTAAGAAGGAAGATTCACATAAGATTGATACGGTTCAAAAATCGGAAGTGGATGAGCAAGCTGAGGTTTTAAACGACACTCAAAAAGTATCAAATGAAACGGCAGAAGTTAAAAATACTCCAAAACCAGCGTTCAAATACTATATTGTACAACCTGGTGATACACTTTGGAACATTGCAAAACGATACGAAGGTCTTACTGTTGAGATGATTAAGGATATTAACAATCTCTCTAATACCAACATTAAGCCGGGTACAAAATTAAAAGTGCTAGTTAACGGTTAATCCAATCTTTTCTCTTTTTAGAAAGAGAGAATTTTATAAATTTGCACCGCCAAGTTAGGATTGACCGATGGTGTAACTGGCAACACGTCTGATTTTGATTCAGAAGAGTCCAGGTTCGAGCCCTGGTCGGTCAACATAAAAAGGGAAGAAGCAAAATGCTTCTTCCCTTTATTTTTTTGCTGCCCTCGAGAGCTGCCTTCGACTACGCTCAGGCAGCTCAGGCAGCGAGTGAATGTTGGCTGAGTCTCTCGATGCCAACAAGCTGCTGCCCTCGAGGGCTGCCTTCGACTACGCTCAGGCAGCTCAGGCAGCGGGAATCAGTGTGAGAAAGAGTGTGAGAGTGAAATCCAGAAGTTGCAGCAAAGCGAAATACTTCAGGAAGGAGAGAGATCCTTTAATCAATCATCGCAGAGATTCGTTTACCTCGCACTCTTGCTCTCTAGATAGCTATCGGGACTCGCTCTGTAGCTGCTGCCCTCGAGGGCCTCAGGCAGCGGGAATCAGTGTGAGAAACAGTGTGAGAGTGAAATCCAGAAGTTGCAGCAAAGCGAAATACTTCAGGACGGAGAGAGATCCATTGACTCAATTTTCGCAGAGATCCATTTGCCTCACACTGCTTACACATTTACTTCGCACTGCTAACTCATTCTCGCTCTGTAATTGCTGCCCTCGAGAGCCTCAGGCAGCGAGTGAATGTTGGCTGAGGCTCTCGATGCCAACAGCGGAGCTCAGAGCGAGCAACCCATGCAGCAGAAATCGCTGCAGGGCAAGGAGTGTGAGTGTGGAAATTAACTGTTGGCTGAGGCTCTCGATGCCAACAGCGTTTCTGGAACTTTTATTTAAGGAAGTGCAACACATCCATTTCCAATTCATGCACTAATTTGAATCCAGCCATTCTCCATTTTAATTCGCCATCTTTAAAAATCATTAATGTAGGAACGCTGCGTATTCCATAGTGCGTAGCCAATTCTTTTTGATCATCTACATCTAACTTTACGATCTCCGCTTTTCCTCCCAAACGCACTTCTAAATCAACTAGAATTTCATCTAAATATTTACAAGGCTCACACCACGTCGCATAAAAATCAACCAGCACCGGTTTACCAGTGGGTAACGATTTCAAAAAATCTTCTTCCGATAATTGTGGTGAGAGATATTGCATTCCTCAAAGATAGAGCATTTTAAAAAACACAAGAGACACAAGAGGACACTGAGTTTCTCAAACCTTTCTCTTGTGTTCTTTAGTGTGCTCTAGTGCCTTGTTAGTCGCGAGGCTTCGCGATTAGATTATTGTTTAATCAATAAATACTAATTGCTCGAAATGAAAAAAATATCGCCACATAATGTTCTAGCCTCTCCCCCAACCCCTCTCCAAAGGCGAGGGGCTATAGAAAAATAAAATTTCTCAAGTGTACTCAAGTGCACTTTGTGTCTTTAGTGTTTAAAAGGAAGTTCATCTAAATCGTAATTTCTGATACGAAGTTAAAATATATAATTACCAAAATTTGCTAAAGCTTTCTACTTCCTGCTGAGCGAATTCAGTAATGACTAAAGCTTCTTCTAGCAGCCAGAAGCAAGCAGCCACAATAAAGCGTGCGATAAACACCTTTCAACGAAAGTCCATGCGTAAAAAAATCACTTCTTCAAAAGCGAAAACTTCCCCCGTCCCCCCAACATTCTCCACATGGCGGCAAAATAAACTAGTAACAATACTCCTCCTAAAATCCATCCTGTTGCTGAACTAATTTCTAAATTCGATTTCAGCAATTCAAATCCTTGCCAAAAAATAAATGTACTTATTAATAGAAAAATAATTTTTCCGGTTTCATAAGGAATAGGAAAAACTTTTTGTCCTTTCCAATACGATAATAACATCATGGAGACATAACAAATAAAGGTGGCCCACGCCGATCCCATATACCCCATGATCGGAATTAACCACAAGTTAAACACAATTGTGATGATTGCTCCAATAATGGAAAGCCAAGCTCCATACCTTGTATTTCCACTGAGCTTGTACCAAATGCTCATGTTTAAATAAATGCCTAAAAATAAATTCGCAGCTAATAAAACCGGAACAACCTTTAATCCTTCGAAGTACTTTTCACCAATGAAATGTTTCACGATATCTAAGTAATACATCACACCTAAAAAGATAATGCATCCTACCAACACAAAATAATTCATCACATTGGCAAATAATTTTTTACTGTTTTCTTTATGCTGTTGCGAAAAATAAAAAGGATCAGCAGCATAGCGAAATGTTTGTACAAATAAAGTCATCAATATACTTAATTTGTAACAGGCGCTGTAGATACCCAATTGTTGCATGGCAATGGATTTGTCCGTAATTAAATATTTTAGAATGGCACGGTCCAACGTTTCATTTATCATTCCCGCGAATCCAGCAATCAAAATAGGAAATCCATAAATGAGCATTTCTCGAATGAGTGCTTTGTCGATGTCGAATTTCATCGATCTTAACTCAGGAAAAAGTAATATCAAGGTAATTCCACTCGCCGCTAAGTTGGCTAAAAACACATAGCCGATACCGATAGTAGGATCGATGAGTCCTGGGAAATACTTGGGGAAGATTAAAAGGAACAAAACATTCAATGCGATGTTCATGAAAATCCCCACTAATTTTATCATGGCAAAACGAAATGGTTTGTTCTGCTGTCGAAGTCGCGCAAAAGGTAACATGGTTAATGTATCGAAAGCCATTATCAACGCTAACCACTGTACATACTCTGCATGATCAGGGTATCCTAAAAAAGTAGCGATGGAATGTGAAAAGACAAGCAGCAAAAGTGTGATGAATCCCGTACTACACATCAACATGAATTGGGCATTGCCAAATACATTGTCTTGCTTTTGTTTTTTATTTACGAAATGAAAGAATGCAGTTTCTAATCCCAGTGCCAAAATCACCATCAAGAAAGTGATATAAGCATAAAACTCCGACACTACACCATAATCCTCAGGTGCAAAAATACGCGTGTAAATGGGCACCAATAAATAATTGAGTAGCCTACCCACAATACTACTGAGTCCGTAAACGGCGGTTTGTCCGGCTAAGGTTTTTAGTTGCCCCACAAATGGTTCTTCATTATTTTTAGCAAATCTAATGGATTGGGGTTGATTTGATCGCGAAACTTCGCGATGAAGATGGATTAATTTGAACATGTTATGTCTTGATGGCTAAATTTTACGACCATGAACTCCCACTGCTGTATAACACACTTGATTTATCATACATAGGAGTTTATTAGACAAATGAAAGCATAATTGAAGCTTGAGGCTTGCAGCTTGAAAAGTCATATACGAACCGAACTTAATATATTTCGTTCAATTTTATTCGAACCAACCAATCCTCCAACTCACCATCGCGAATCCTCGCGACACCAATTTGCCAATTCACCAACTCACCAATTTGCCAATTCCTACATCTCTACCTCCAACAACACCGGACAATGATCCGAATGCTTGGCTTCCGGTAAAATGACACATCGCTTCAATGACTTTTCTAAATTTTGAGTGGCCATTAAATAATCAATTCGCCACCCCATGTTTTTTGCTCTGGCACCGGCTCTAAATGTCCACCAGGTGTATTGATGTGGCTCTTGATTAAAATGTCGAAAGGAATCAATGAATCCAGTATTGAAAAATTCTTCCATCCATGCTCGCTCTTCTGGCAAAAATCCAGATGACTTTGCATTGCTGATGGGATTGTGAATGTCGATGGCTTTATGACAAATATTGATATCACCACCAATAATAAGTTGTGATTTTTTCTTTCTAAGAATCTGAATATAATTATTGAACCAAGCCAGCCATTCCATTTTGTAATCCTGTCGTGCATCACCACTCGATCCGCTGGGAACATAAACACTCATCACCGATGTTTTCCCATAATCTGCACGGATGATTCTTCCTTCTTTGTCAATATCCGCGTTTCCCGATCCATATTCGACATGATCCGGTTCCGTTTTACTCAAAAGAGCTACTCCACTATATCCCTTCTTCTCCGCCGAATGCCAATAGTGATGGTAGCCTTCATTTTCAAAAAGCGCTAAATCAAGTTGACTCGACTCTGCCTTGGTTTCTTGCAAGAGGATGATATCCGGATTTACGGTCTTGGTCCAGTCGAGCCAACCCTTGTTAAGCGCTGCTCGAATACCGTTTACGTTGTAAGTGATGATTTTTTTTGTAGCCATAAATGTAGACTGCGAATGTAATACCTATTGGAAATATAATCGAGCTTAATGCATTTTTTGATAATAGCCCACTCCATCTATTTTGGAATTAGACATTTAAAATTAGTTAAAACATGTATTCGTAGATACATATGAGGCAATATAGGTCGCTTGAAAAAATTGATTTTTATAGCCCCTCGCCTCTGGAGAGGGGTTTGGGGAGAGGCTAGAACTTTATTGTGACAATAGTTTGTTTTCATTTCGAGAAATAAGTATTTGTTGATTAATCTCCAATCAAAGCTTGAAGATTCAAGAAAGACCAACGAGTTTAAATGAAAAAAGTATGCTACAAGAATGTGAAACATGTAGTCAGCAAGAAACGATAGAAAGGGTGAAACCCTGCTTTGCTCCGCTGACCGCATGTCGCTGACCGCATGTCGCTGAAGCTTTAGCGGAGGCACAAGCTACGCGAAAGCGATGTAGTCTGAGTGTAACGATAGAAAGGGTGAAACCCGGTAGTCTGCGTGAAAACGAAAGAAGGGGTGAA
>JBJXGU010000276.1:0-9259 GCA_046160245.1 Bacteroidia bacterium | reverse complement strand
GAACATAATCTCTTGTGCCTTGTACATACTTCTCACGAGTTAATGAGAATGGTACCGCATCACTTTGGTACGCTTTGCGTTTCATTTGATCGATGTACCAATCGGTATTCAATAAACTCAAGTTGACTACCCGCGTATCGGTTCGAACGTTTTCTACATCTTGAGCATACCAAAGCGGGAACGTATCATTGTCGCCATTGGTAAAGATGATGGCATTGGGCGCAGTACTTTGCAAATAATTCCAAGCAATGTCACGAGAAGTTAAACGGTGCGAACGATTATGATCATCCCATCCTTCTTTCGCCATAATTCCAGGAACAGCAGCCAAACAAACAAGGGATGTTAAAGCGCCTGCCACGGGCATTCCCATTTTTTTCTGTCTAAGTTTATCAGCTAATGCAGCTACTCCTAAACCAATCCAAATTGCAAAAGTGTAGAAGGAAGCGGCGTATGCATAATCACGTTCACGAGGTTGATATGGATACTGATTAAGATATAGAACAATCGCCATTCCAGTAAAGAAGTATAACAACATTACTGTCCATGCGTCGTGACTATCCCGACGATAATGCCAAATCATTCCGATTAAACCTAAAATTAAAGGAAGGAAATAAAAACAGTTTCTTGCTTTATTGTCCATCATCCCTTTCGACAAATTATCTTGAGGACCGAGTCGCATGGCATCGATGGCTTTAATTCCACTCAACCAATTTCCTTTAGTGATTCCACCATGGCCTTGCATGTCATTTTGTCGACCAGCGAAATTCCACATGAAATATCGCCAATACATATGTATCACTTGATAGTTCCAAAAGAACTTTAAATTTTGAGCAAACGTTGGTTTTTGATCGCCTTTTATTCCCGCCCATTCCTTGTAGGCAGTAATATGACTTTCCTGTGCACTATACATACGAGGGAAAATCGTACTAAATGTAGGATCATAGATAGGAGTTATTTTACGTGTAGTCTCGATGTATTTATCTTCCCCTTTGGTGTATTGCATCGCACCTTCTTCCAAGTCGGTTTGACGTGCATTGTAATACTGTCCAAAGAATAAAGGGCGATCACCGTATTGTTCACGATTAATATATCCTAATAAGTTAAATGCATTTTCTGGATCATTTTCATCCATCGGTGGATTCGCAGCAGAGCGAATTACAATCATGGAATAAGAAGAGTATCCTAATAAAATAAATACCACACATAATAAGGATAAATTCCATAGCGGCATATTGCGTTTCACCGTATAATTCAATCCATAAACGATAGCTGCAATGATGATCAAGAAGAACGTAATGAAGCCCATCCAAAAAGGAGCTCCAATTCCATTCACAAAAAACAATTCGAATTTTGAAGCCAGCTTTACAAAACCTGAAATAATTCCGTACTGAATAAATCCTAAGATAGCCACACCAAGCGCAGCTGTTTTTATCACTCCGGAAGTAGAAGGTTTAAACTTCTTGAAATAATAAATGAAAGCCAGTGCTGGTATCGTCAATAAATTCAATAAGTGAATTCCGATGGACAAACCCATCAAATAGGCAATGAGGATAATCAAACGATTTGCATGCTTTTCATCGGCCACAGACTCCCACTTAAACATGGCCCAGAAAACAATGGCTGTGAAGAAAGAGGAAGAAGCATATACTTCACCTTCTACTGCTGAAAACCAAAACGAATCACTAAAAGTATAAGCAAGTGCGCCTACAAATCCGGCACCCATGATAGCGATTATATTTCCACCATCCGCTTCTTGATTAGGAGCAAGAATTTTTTTTGTTAAGATCGTAATCGTCCAAAACAAAAAGAGAATTGTACCCGCACTCATCAAGGCGCTGAGGATATTGATCATCACAGAAACCTGAGTGAGATCATTGCCTGCGAACAAACTCATCACTCTTCCCATCATCATGAAAAGAGGTGCCCCAGGGGGATGGCCTACCTGTAATTTAAAAGAAGAGGCGATAAATTCACCACAGTCCCAAAAGCTCCCGGTAGGTTCAATGGTACTGATATAGACGAAGGAAGAAATGGCGAAGATGATCCAGCCACATAAATTGTTGATAAAGCGATAGTTCTGCATAGTCTCTAGACAATCTGGCGAAGTTAGAAAATATTAGGATTATTGGATGATTTTAACACGAATTAAACATTCATTTAACTTAATAGGTGACGATTGTTTCTCAATTTTTTGATAAACCATAATTGGCCGGCTCCTAATAATAGAAATACTGTTTTTCAAACTCCAATTCTAACCATTCGAAAAGCAAATCTTCACTCTATCAATATCTCCAACCGTATAAACTTAACGTTCACCCAATTTGACAAAATTTTAATCATAAGATAATAGTGTTTCCGAACATAATGTCATACCTTAGCACCAATGTTAAACTGGGGTAGATATGCTCTTTTAGTAGTTTTTTTCGTTTGTAGCGGACTGACCATCAACGCCCAAACAAATCCTGCGCCCTTTAATTTAGGAGGAGGAAATTATTTTATGGGAGCATGGTCAAATGCAAGTCCTGCTTTAAGTTACCCTCCCAATATGATTTTTCATACTTGTGCTCGTGATTCGAATCCTTTACTAGGAGATCCAACGACAGCAAATTATACAGCGGCCTACAATTTAGTTACAGGGAATAGATTTATCGGGCTAGGAATTTCTGGTTACTCTCAATTTAATTACTCGAAAACTCCGAATACTGTGGGTGCTTCCGTACTAGGATTAAATTCAACGGGGAGAACGGATATCATTGTGACATGGACATCCAGAACAGGGGCCGTTGGTAATGCTTACAATATTCGATTGCAATATCGTATCTCAACCGTTTCTCCGTGGTTAGATGTTCCCGGACCTATTGAATATGTTTACAATGGAACTTTCCCTAACCAACAAACGATCTCGGTCAATCTTTCTGTAGCAACTGCTAATGCTGTTGATAATAGAGCGAGCATGCAAGTGCGATGGAAGTATTACTATGTGAGTGGTTTTGGAGCGAATTCCTGTAATTTAGCCATAGATGATATTACTGTTTCTAGTTTAGCTTCTGTTGGAGATAATATTTCTACAGGAGTTATTAGTGGTTCTCCATTTTGTGTTTCAGCCTCAACTTCAGGTTCGGTCACAGTACCCTTTAACTATGCATCGGCTGTTAATTTCCCAGCAGGTGGAAGTACCTTTTCTGCAGAACTCAGTAATTCAGCAGGACAATTTTTATCTCCTACTGTAATTGGCACTGTGGTGTCAAATGCTAGCGGCGCACAAAGTATTGTTTGCACTTTACCGCCCGGATTGGGAACTGGAACGGCGTATAGAATTCGTGTAACTTCCGATGTTCCTGCTGTGGTTGGCGTTGACAATGGAAGCGATTTAACCATCTATTTGTCGCCATTTGATGTGACTTCGCCGGGCGCGAACTGTATCAACTTAGGTTCCAATATTTCGTGGGTACTCCCCGTTGGATGTTATAACGAAATTATGGTAGTGGCGCAACCGTTAGTTCCCTTCACCGTGAATCCAACGGGAAATGGAAGTGCGTATACTGCCAATGCAACGTATGGATCCGGGACAGCCTATGAAAGTGGATTCGTTGTGTATAAAGGTCCGGGGATGAATGTGACCATTAGCAATTTGACAAATGCTACTTTGTATTATTTTAAAATATTTGTTCGCTATGGAAATGAATGGAGCAGCGGTGAAGAGGTTTCCTGTTCTCCAGGTGCCGGAACATTATTAAAGCGAGGCGATTTTTTAGTATTAGGAGTTAATGCCAACAATACTGCGTGTGGACACCCAACTGGCGCGGATGAAATTAGTATTGTTTGCTTTCGAGACATTTCTACAGGTACGACTTTAGATATCACGGACAATGGATGGCAGCGAGCCGTGCCTAATCGTTGGGGAAATACAGAAGGTACAGTGAGGTTGACTAGGACCGGAGGAAATATTATAGCTGGGACCGTGATAACTATTCGTTTTGATGGGATTGGTAATGGCAGCAGTGTGGCACCAGATGCGGCATGGACTTTTACTAACTTAAATGGTGCAAGTCAGTTTAATTTAAATTCGGGAGGTGACCAATTTTTCTTTATGCAAGGAGGTAATTGGATTCCAGGTACCGCATCAGCTCATGACGCTCAATACACAGGCACTATACTTTTTGGTTTTAATACTAAAACCTCATGGATCAATTATGCCTTCTCCACACAAGAGAGTGGTCCATATCCAAATTTAGATTGTTACAACATTACGCCTGCTTCCGGATCTGATTGGATTAAATTTACCGGTGTCTATCCTGGTTCCTTAAATCCAAAAACACAACGCAATTGGGTGGATAGCATCAACGATGCCTCTAAATGGGTTCGACATACAAGTTGTACCAATTACAATAATATTAGTCCTAAATACCTAACTCCAGATGATACCATTGTGATCAATGCAGGTGGATATTTAAGAGGGAAATGGATCGGCTCTAAGAGTACTGACTGGTTCACGTGTGATAATTGGGAAGACTTCGTAATTCCAGACAGTACTACTAATGTTTGGGTCCCTCCGACGGGAGTCACCTTTAATTGTCGATTAAAACTCGATTCTACTCATTATTGTCGAGACATGACTATTGACGGTTATAAAGTCATTGGTGCTGATACCAATGTTCGCGTTTTACGAATTTTAGGAAACTTAAATATTACAGGTGGCGAATTAGATTTCAGTGATAACAATCCAAACACAAGAGATGGGGTTATACAAATAAAAGGTAACTGGACAAACTTCAATGAAGCTGCTTTCCGAGAGGGAAACAGCCGTGTTTATTTTATTGGAAATTCCTTACAAACCATTAACACGCCTGTAAAAGAAGTGTTTTACAGATTAGATATTGATAATTTGGCGGATATTAGTGGAGGTACAAATTTACAAGTTGATAATATTCTCACCTTAACCAATGGGCTCATCAATACTGGAGCTAATGAAGTGTACATGACTTCAACGAGTGTAACCAGCATTGCAGGGCATATCCTTAACCGTTATATCAATGGAAAGTTGCGAAGACAAATCGCTATTAGCGGTAATTATGATTTCCCAGTCGGATCCTCTACCGACTATGAGCTTGCCAATTTAAACATAGCGAGTCAAGTAGGTATTGCTAATATCATTGTAGATTTCGATGCGCCATCACCGGGTGCTGCACCCAATCCATTACTTTGCTTTGTGAATGGAAGTTCAATTGCAAATAAACTCGATGCAGGAAGTTGGAGCATTGTTCCGAATACGGTTCCTACTGCCATGAACTTATCGATGACCCTAAGAGAAAGAGGACATACTAATTCCGTGGCTCCGGCAACACGCTATGGAATAATCAGAAGGGATGATGCTTCGAGTGATTGGCTCGGCGCTCCACTGGGAACCCACTCTAATGTTACCCAAACGGAAGCGGGAGGTACAGCTACAGCAGTTCGAACAGGAATCACTACTCCTTCTATCTGGGGTGATTTTGCCATTGGTTTTGGAAGCGCGCCTTTACCGGTTGAATGGCTTTCTTTTGATGCAACAGAAGTTTCTTCAAACGTATTGTTACAATGGAAAACGGCGAGTGAAAGCGGAAATGATTATTTTAATGTGGAACGAAGTAGAGATGGCTCTTCCTTTGAAACCATTGGACAAGTACAAGGAAATGGAAGTACGCATACCGTCAGTTCCTATTCGTTTACTGACTATTCACCAGGAAGAGGGATCCTTTATTATCGATTACAGCAAGTAGATTTTGATGGGCAATTCGATAGAAGTAAAATTGTTCCTGTTCGTATAGGCGATGGCGTTAGTACTCCGCAGCTCTTTCCTAATCCCGTTCATGATCAAACCTGGGCAATGATTTACTCAATTGAATCAAGTCATACTATTTTAGAAATCATGAATACGGCAGGACAAATTGTTTTCTCGCAATCCGTTTCATTGCAGGAAGGAAATAATTCCGTTCCCTTGCAACTTGGCTTACTTCCCGAAGGCGTTTATTTTTTACGCTATGGATTGGATGTGATTAAGCTTGTAAAATATTAATTTAATAGGTCACTTAAATCACGACTATCTTTCTAATAATTTTTCTTCCATCTTCCAAAACTAAAGTGAGTATATAAAACCCAGGAAGAATTCCATTTATTTCGAATTGATTTTTGTTTTGAACTATATCTGTTCTTTCCATTTGTCCATTCAAATTATGCAGCACCCAACGTTCAATATTTTTGGTTGAACTCAATTCTACTTGCAAATTTCCTATAGATGGGTTTGGATGAACTTTAATAATTATTTCCGCTGATGGAAGTGTAGCAATAGAAGTTAACAATGGGCAAGAACCTAGTGTATCGGGATACAAAGGTTGACCATTTTGTGAGAAACAATCTAAATTGATACCGTCATGGTCCGTCATGTTTGCAGGGATATATCTTAACAAACCATAGGTAGATCCAATCCCTTCTATAAAATAAACATTATAATAAGGATTAACGAACCAACGCTTCCGATAAGAATTCCCTACAAGGACACTATCGATAGAAATAACAATATCGCAACTGACATTGGGAGCACAAACTGAAAGAAATCCTTTTAAACTATCTCCCACTTGCATATCAAAATCAAACAAAAGCTGTTCAATTGAATCAGCCTCTGGAACAATATATACTTTTTTATTGAGATGATCATTTCGAAAAGCACCTGCATATTTCCCTGGCAATACATAATATCCAGGTGGAGTACAATCTGGCCCAGCATGGTAAACAATTGCTGGAATTTGAAATGAATGATAACTCAAATTATTTATGAGTGTGTCTGAACCAACATAGTAAGAATTATAATAATCAATTGCAGAATTGCTAAAAATGCCCCAACATACATTGCCGTATGAATAATTCCAACTCGCAGAAGAATCTGGGAATGGATGATAAACCGAAGTTTGAGCGGAGAGTGAAATGCTATTGCAGCATATGATCAAAGCAAGTAAAAATTTCTTCATGATGAAAGAATTTAAAGTGAACTCAAATGTAAGAATAAACATTTAAATTGACAATAACAATCAATTCTATTCCACGAATAATCCTAATATATTATTAGAATTACCTCTAAGAAGAACAAACTACTGTGCAAGTAAAAACAAAAAAGCGGTGTTGATAAATATTGCCGTCTTGCTCCATGTCGCAATTGAATTTCTTGTTTTCACCTCCACAAAATAACTCCCATTGTAAAACCCTCCAGGAATTGCACATACGCTGTTCCCATTTTTTAAAAGTATACATTTCGTTTCATGAACAAGAGAATAAGGAGGAAGTGGTTGATGCAATGTTAATGTGAGAGTGTCGCAGGCATTGGTATCTGAACTGATCCCTTCAAGATATAAAGTAGGTACCATTTGCTGTGCATTTGTATACAATCCCTCCACAAATAACTTCAAGTTGAAATTAAATGAATTCACTTGGAAGTTTGATGATGAGAGAACACTATCGCAAGCCGTGATAATATTTATTTTTCCAGTGGTAGCCAATGATGGCACAGCCGCTTTTATTTGTGTAGCACTCACCACTCGATATCCAGTTAAAATTCCATTGAATCTAACCTTAGATGCACCAATAAAATTAGTACCTGTTACCGTTATTGAATCTCCTGCTAAACCACTGCTTGGTAAAAACGAACTTATGCTAAGTGTGTTTCTAGAGATGGTTAAGTTTACACCATTGTCATCGCCAATATCTGCAAAGTTTGAACTTACCACTCGCACTCGATATCCTAATCCTGCTGCTTGTCCTGAGGGAATCGTACCAGTGATACTTCCACTCGTTGCTGTGCTCGTTAATGTGCCAATAGTAACTGGAGTTGTAAATGAACCACTCGCATTACTCAGTTGAAGAGAAAACACATTTCCTGCATTTAATGTAAGTGCTACCGATTGATAGTTCACGGTGATGGAGGATCCAGCACAAAAAGCCGTTACCCCGCCCACGATTGTAGGCTTAATACTATCAGGAGTATATTGCCACATATCGGATTTAAATGTAAACACTTCATCAAGTCCGTTGGCAGCTTGTGCTACATGCATTCCACCGATCACATAGCCATAAGCGTTAGTACCTAATCCAACACAACCTTCGCGTCCAGCAGAAAAAGGCAATGTTGCTTTTTCAACCCAAGTGTTGGCAATGGGATCAAACTCATAAAAATCTTTTTTAAATGCAGAAGTATCTAAATAGCCCGTTTGTAAATATCCACAAGCATAATAACCTTTATTGCCTATAGCAAATGCAGCGCCCGCATTACGTGTATTGGTATTGAAATTTGCTTTTGCTGTCCAAGCATTCGTTAACGGATTGTATTCATAACATTGCGCTGGATTGGATCCAAACGTTGACCCCGCTACGACATATCCTTTTCCGTTGATGGTAAAGGCTCCTGCATTGAATCGTCCCGCAAAATTAACAGGTGCAGAAGTTTTCGTTACCCATGAATTTGAACTTGGAATATATTCATACCAATCATTATAATAATTACTGGTGGGTGCAACACCAAAACCATAATACCCTTTGTTACTAATGGTAAGTGCTACTCCTCCCAATCGAGAAGGACCTGTAAAATTCGCTACTTGTGTCCACGTACCACCATTCGGATTGTACGACCAACACGTATTAAATACCGCTTGTGTTTGATCGGATCCTCCTACTAAATACAAAATACTATCTACGGTAAAAGAACTGGCGCTATATCGGTTCAACGGAAATGAATCTTTGGCTGTCCAAATTTCTGTTGATGGATCATATAACCAAGTATCACGTCTAAACTTACCATACAAGGTTCCTACATTTAAATAATTATAGTCACCACAAACACCAGGACCTATCCACAACTTTTCATTCACCACACTTGCACACATTCGAGAACGTGCGGTTGCTTTTGGTGATACTAATTGTGTCCATGTATTCGTGAGCGAATTATATTTAATAAAAGAATTATCAATTGCATTTCCATTGCGAAGACCGGTGAGAATATACCCCTCATTATTGAGTGCAAAGGAGGCGGATACACTTAAGGAAAATGGCGCCGATGTTTTTTGCAACCATGTATCTGTTACATTATTATATTCATAACAATCGCTATAATAAAAGCTAGGACCATTATCGTTTCCTCCTACCACATACCCTTTTCCGTTTAAGGTAAACCCATTGGCGAAGATGCGAGCAGGAGCAGAAACAGGAAGCGAAGCTTTAGTGGTCCAAACATTCG
>JBJXGU010000275.1:0-4880 GCA_046160245.1 Bacteroidia bacterium | reverse complement strand
GCAACGAATAAAATTTTCTTACCTGATTTTGCTATTTGCTTTACAGCAGCAGCAGCTTCTTCCATTTTTGCGTGGGTTTTATTCAAATCGATGATATGAATACCATTACGCTCCATAAAGATGTAAGCTGCCATCTTAGGATTCCACTTGCGCTTAAGGTGACCGAAATGGACACCAGCATTGAGAAGTTCTTCTTGCGTTACGTTGATCATTACGCTATTATAATATTGTGTATAATTAAATGGTTGAAGAGAGAAGTACGAGACTCCAATCGTAATAAATTAACGCTTGCTGAATTGGAAGCGAGCACGAGCCTTTTTCTGACCGAACTTCTTACGTTCAACCATACGTGGGTCACGTGTTAACAATCCACCTGCTTTTAACAGCGGACGATGTTCAGCATTGATTTTACAAAGAGCACGAGCAAGAGCCATACGAATAGCTTCTGCTTGTCCGTTATATCCTCCGCCAAAAACGTTTACAGTAACATCATAATGATCATTGGTAGATGATATTTCAAATGCTTGCTTCACTAATTTTTGTAAGGGAAGAGTTGGGAAGTAATCCTTATAATCCTTCTGATTAATTTTAATAGTACCGTTGCCTGGTTGTACATAAACTCGGGCTACAGCGGTCTTACGACGACCTATGGTGTGTGTAATTTCCATGTTTTTGATTAGTACTTAAGGGTGATTGCTTTAGGTTGTTGAGCAGCATGTGGGTGCTCACTTCCAGCGTAAACAAATAAATTGCCCTTAATGGCATTTCCTAGACGATTCTTAGGTAACATTCCGTAAATCGCACGTTCAACCACCGCTGTTGGTTTTTGAATGATTAATTTCTCGGGAGTCACGAAACGTTGTCCGCCTGGGTAACCAGTATGAGAAACGTACTCACGTTCTGACCATTTACGGCCGGTGAGACGAACTTTGTCTGCATTTATAATGATCACATTATCGCCGCAATCGGCATGTGGGGTGTAATTCGCTTTGTGCTTTCCACGAAGCATCATAGCAGCCTGAGATGAGAAACGACCTAAAACCTGGTCTTTGGCATCTAGAACTACCCACTCTTTGGTTACTGTCTTGGCGTTGGCTGAAACAGTTTTGTAACTTAACGTATCCACGGTGTTTAAATTAGTATTGTTTTTACAATGGGAGGGCAAAATTAGGATAAATAAAGAGATTTGCAAAACATATTAACATATTTTAAAAAACCGTTAAAAAGCTGATTGAAAATAGAATAGATAGTAAATTGTCTGTTCTCAAAATGGGAATCGTCCAGAATGTGGAAAAAATCAATGTTTTGTGGCGAGTGCAATTATTGACAGGCCTATTTTACGGAAAGTGATCCAATCTAAGAATCTGGAAATGGGGATTAGTTTATCATATAAGTTCATCTGCCCACCTTCCACTTCCGTCTTCTTCATAATTTTTCCTCCAAAAAACCAAGCTGGGATCCCTAACGCATTGAACATCCACTGCTTTTCCATCAACAGGGGAGCTGATTGAAAAAGTTGATTCATCATTGAAGCTGTATATCGTCTAAAATGAAAAAGGCCGCGGTCAATGTCGTTGTAAAGAATAGGTCCAGCGGGCACAAGAATAAGCACCTTTCCTCCTACTTTGAGCAAGGATACCAAGTTCTTCATGGCCAAGTGATCTTCTTCAATATGTTCAATCACATTCATGGCAAAACAGGAATCAAACGAACCTAGAAGATGGCTATATACATGATCAAAATCGGGGTGGACTAAATCGAGGAGCAGAACTTGGTTTTTGGGGAATTTTTGATGCAAAGCACTGCAATATTCTTCCCGGACATCACTGAGAATGATTTCTGATTTTTCATCAATAAAATATTGAGAAATATTTCCAATACCACTACCAATTTCAAGAATACGACCATTCATATAAGGCTGTACTTGTTCGAACATCCATTTATTAAAATTGTGAGCAAAGGATATGGCTTCTAGTGTATGAAGACCTTCCTCGTCATGCTCCTTAAATTGAAAAGAACTCATTTATTATTTGAAAAGGTTATATTTTAAAACACAATAGATCGCTCTAAAACCATCTTTCCAATTTATCTTTTTCCCATCTGCATAAGTTCTACCATAATACGAAATTCCTACTTCATAAATTCGAACATTAGGAATTCGAGAAATCTTTGCGGTAACTTCGGGTTCAAATCCAAAACGACGCTCTTTCAAATCGAGAGATTGAATCATTTCGCGCTTAAATAATTTATAGCAAGTTTCCATGTCGGTAATGTTCATATTCGTGAACATATTAGAAAGCATGGTTAAAAATTTATTTCCGATAGTATGCCAGAAAAACAAAATCCGATGCGGTCTTCCTCCAATGAAACGAGAGCCGTAAACAACATCTGCGAATCCATCTAAGATGGGCTGAAGAAGACGATTATATTCTGCTGGATCGTATTCCAAATCGGCATCTTGAATGATTACATAATCACCGGTAGCTTCTTTAATTCCACGATGAAGGGCAGCACCTTTACCCATATTCTTAGGTTGAGAATATACAACTAAAGGGAAGCTGGAATGAGTTTGCTTATATTGCTCTAAAACTGCAAGAGTTTGGTCAGTAGAAAAATCATTTACAGCAATTACTTCCATTGTCATTTGCTCTAACAACTCCACTTTCCCAATTTTATCGAGGATAAGATGGATGGTTTTGGCTTCATTAAAAACCGGAATGACTATAGATAAAAACTTCTTGTTCATCTTGTCAAATTAATGATTCAAGGTGTGATTAGCTGCTGGTGAATGCGCGGTTGATTTAGAAATGGAATCAATATGAGTCGCAATAAAATTAATTCCGAAAAAGAAATACTCTTTCATCCATTTGTTTTGCTTCCAAAGTTTTTGTTCCCTTAAGATGGATTTTTCATATCCAAATTTATTAAACAAAAAAGGAGGATAAGCTCTTACGTATTGTACACTTGTCATATCGATAGACAAACCTTGTTTATTCATTTCATTTTGCCAGGTTTGAATCGATCGAATATTTTCATTTCCTAAAAGGATTGTTTTCTTCAATCTTTCATCATAAAATTCAATGATCCGCTTATTTCCTCTCTGTTTAAACAATTTGAGTGATTGAATAATATTATTCCCGTTCTCTTCAATGGCAACAATCTCACCATCTAAAGCAAGATGATTTGAAACAATATTCAATGCCTCTTGGAGAGGCTCGAGGTGATGCAATGTGTCCTGAACGATGATATAATCATACTTTACAGATTTCAAAGCAGGATCAAAAATGTCTTCGTAATCAAAAGTAAATCCAGAAACATCACCAAACTGCGACCAATATTTTATACGTTCTGGGATTTCTTTAAAATAAAACTCCAAAGTAGTACCATGTACCTTGTATCCATTCAAAGCCAAGAAAATAGCGGTCGTACCATAGCCACAACCAATGTCCCATGAGAGGCCTTCGGGCTTAATAATTTTATCAGCAATGTAAGCTAGGCGTTGGCAGAAATAGGCTTTTCTGAACTCAAAACTTTTAGAATCAGTATGGTACTTATAATAAGACCATAAGGTAGGCTTCGACTCTAACTCTTTGATAAATAAATTGAAGAATTCTTCTACGTTCATTGGGGTGGTAAAAATACAAAGAGGGATTGTAAGTTTGAGATTTCAACCGAAACCATTTTGTCGGCTTCATTTACTATTCCCAATACAAAGGATTTTAATTATATTAATAATTTGTTATTAAGATACTTATGAAATTTAAAGGAGATCGTCAAATAAAAAATAAAGTTGATTTTACATCCTTATTTACTTTCCTTGATCTTCAAATTGAGAACACTATCTATAAAACCCCAACTAGAAGTAGCAAAATTAGGCTCTGTAGCCATTAAGATAAAAACATCATGTTTATTAACCTGCTCTTCAAAATTTAAATCCTTAACAAAAACAGTAGTTGAATTGTACTCAGGATACACTACATTATTATAATACCAAAAATGGGAGTCTTTATACGCTTCTGAGACACTTAAATCATAAATTCCCGAATAAAAACTATCCGCAACAATTAATACCGCAGGTTTAGTTTTGTTCTTATTATTACTTACCCAGGTTTTAGGATAACCCATTAATGGCCCCTTTAAATAAGAAAGTAAATTTAACCCACGACCACCATCATAATCAAATCCAAAGGCTTCCTTCGATTCAATTTCATTCCACATCAAATGATCCATTTCAATTTGCCTTTTAAACTCCATGTATTTAATCATTGAATCGGCTGCAATACACATAGCATATTGACTCCAATGTATACCAAATTTCGGAAATATCAAATAAGGAGAATCCTTTTTCTTTACTTTGAAGTAAGCTGAAAAATTAATGAAATTTAGATTTCTATTTTCTGCGTGCTCAGACAATGTCTCATAATTAGTTTGTCCTCGTTTTACATTATCATATATTACTGGAAGAAATTCAGGATAAAAAGAAGCTTTACCAGGTGCTAAAACAAGGATCAATGTCTTTCCTCTTTCTTCCAAAATTTTCTGTGCCTTTTCAATATTATTAATAATATGCAGAAGGCTATCGTTTCCTAAAAAATCCCACCCTAAATAACATGTGATGTAGGAACTTTCATATAAATATTCTTCCTTTCCAACGACCACTGCGCGGGCGTGAAATTTATAAAACAATCGATAATCAATTTCATTATGTAATCTCACAAAATAATTTCGTGTGCCAAAATTTTCATTTAAGTACTTCTCCTTCTGTTCTTGCCACGAACTATTGAACCAGCCTTTCCAAGAAAAATCCACATCTGCGCTATACTCCACTGCTCCTTTTAAGGATGGATCCTTTACTAGACCCGTTAAGCCTATAAACCCCG
>JBJXGU010000274.1:0-12158 GCA_046160245.1 Bacteroidia bacterium | reverse complement strand
GAACATCAACCTCGCGACACCAATTCACCCCAGAAGTACAGTACTTCGTACAGACTTCTGGGCGAAGCCTCGCGACACCAATTTGCCAATTTGCCAATTCACCCCAGAAGTACAGTACTTCGTACAGACTTCTGGGCGAAGCCTCGCGACACCAATTTGCCAATTTGCCAACTCGCCAATTCACCCCAGAAGTACAGTACTTCGTACAGACTTCTGGGCGAAGCCTCGCGACACCAATTTGCCAATTTGCCAACTCGCCAATTCACCAATTCACCATCGCGAAGCCTCGCGACACCAATCCACCAATTCTCCTATCCAATAATCTCGTAAATTTGCCCTATGGATTCAGTACGCCAGCTTAAATATGCAAAACTCATTCAGAAAGAATTGGGGGAGCTCTTCTTGAGGGACGGGAAAGATTGGTATGGTCCCCATTTCGTTACGGTCACTCATGTGAAGATTACTCCCGATCTGAGTTTGGCGCGTGTGCACCTTAGTGTTTTTAAAGCTCAAAAACCATTAGAAATTCTAAAGGCACTGAAGAAGCATAATGCAACAGTGCGTTTTCATTTGGGAAAAAAAATTGGCAAGCAAGCGCGCATCGTTCCAGAACTCGAATTTTTTATTGACGATAGCCTCGATTATTCCGATAAGATGGATGCCATTTTTAAATCGATCGATATTCCTCCTGCTGAAGATTCTTCGGATTCTTAATCGTTCATTTCGCCTCTATATACCCTTTTGATACCAATTGGATGAATAGGTTATCCAATATTTTAAGTATCATACCGACCTACCATGAATTTACAGTATGATGTATAGGTTTTGACCAGATCGGTTGGTTAATTTGTTAGACTATTTCAAATGTAGCGTCGGTATTAGTACCTTCGCAGCCGATGCAATACGATCCGATAAAGCGCAGTCTCGGGAATGTTTTTAATAAATCTCCCTTCTTAAGAAAGACATTCTACCAACTACTCGACTTACTTCTGTTGAGAGCATGGCATGTACACAAAGAATTAAAAACCTGGATTAAACAAGCTCCCGCCAAGGCTGCTATCTTGGACGCCGGCGCAGGCTATGGTCAACATTCTTTATGGCTCAATCGCCGACTTCCCGATGCAACAATTTTAGCCGTGGATGTCAAGGAAGAGCAAGTGGCTGACTGCAATACCTTTTTTAAGCAGATTGGCGCAGGAGAAAAAGTAAAATTTGTGGTGGATGATCTTACCACTTACGTAGATGCTAACCGTTATGATTTGGCTATTTCAGTGGATGTGATGGAGCATATTTTGGAAGATGTGCAAGTATTTAAAAATATAAATGCATCGCTAAAACCCGGCGGCATGCTGCTCATCTCCACACCCAGCGATCAAGGGGGCTCCGATGTGCATGGAGACGAAGAAAGTTCTTTTATCGAAGAGCATGTGCGCGATGGATATAATATCAAAGAGATTGAAGATAAATTGCGCTCTGCAGGATTCACAAAAGTAGAAGCACGCTATCAATACGGAACACCGGGAAAAATTTCATGGAGGTTGTCGATGAAATATCCTATTCTCATGCTCGGTGCAACGAAATTGTTTTTTGTGATCTTACCATTTTATTATTTGATCACCTATCCTTTTGCCTTTTTGTTAAACTGGATGGATGTGATGATGAAGCATCCCACCGGTACTGGTCTCATCGTGAAAGCCTGGAAATAATTGATGAGCTTAGCCTGGACCATAACCCGGCGTTACCTCTTTGCGAAAAAATCGCATCACCTTATTAATGTAATAAGTTGGATAAGTGTGTTGGGAGTAGCCGTAGGTACTTTCGGACTCGTTGTGGTGCTTTCTGTTTTTAATGGCTTTGGAAATTTAGTGATGGAGATGTACAACTCCTTCGATCCCGATATTAAAATTCAAAACGCAAGCGGAAGAAGTTTTGAACCCACTGATAAAATTATTCATACAATAGAAAAACATCCCGGTGTTGCCCTCATCACTTTTGTAAAAGAAGATAACGCACTCTTGCGGTATATGGATCGACAATATGTAGTGACGTTGAAAGGAGTAAGTAATTCTTTTTTCAAGACGAGTGAGATTAAAGATAAACTTTTGGAAGGAGATCCAATCTTAGAAAGTGGCGATGTGAACTTTATGATTCCAGGAGCACAAATCGCCTACTCGATGGGAATTCGGCCCAACGATTTATTGAATCAAGTAAATATTTTTATACCACAACGTGGCATCGATCCCGGTGTTGTGATGTTGGATCCGTCCGACGCATTCATTCAAAGAACGATGGTAGCATCCGGAATCTTTAGCGTGCAGCAAGATTTTGATGCGAAGTACGTTTTAGCTCCTCTGCGTTTCATGTATGACTTAGCCGGAAACAACAAACAGATTTCTGCATTTGAAATTAAATTGAAAAATGATGATGACTCGAAAAAGGTGATGGCGCAGTTGCAAAGTAGTTTGGGCAGCGAATTCACCGTGAAAGATCGACTGATGCAACATGATTTTTTATTTAAAGTAATTGGAGCAGAAAAAATTGCCGTGTATATTATCCTCGGATTTATTTTGATGATCGCAGCGTTCAATTTGTTTGGTACATTAACCATGTTGATTCTCGATAAACGCGACGACTTGCAAACCTTGTATCACATGGGTGCCGATTTAAAATTAGCACAACGCATTTTTTTATTAGAAGGATTAGTAATCTCTGTAGGTGGTGCTTTTGTTGGAATGACAATGGGAGCAATACTTTGTGGTCTCCAGCAATATTTCGGTTTGGTAAAAATTGGAGGCGGAGAAGGTTTTGTTGTGGAGGCGTATCCTGTGGATATGCAACTCGGCGATTTTTTAATTGTGATGGGAATTGTGATGGTCATAGGATGGTTGGCAGCCTCTTATACCTCTAAGAATATTGTTCGTCGAATTTCTGATCAACGTTTAGCCACTGAGTAAAACAATATTCAATGTCACACTGGAAACCATATGCCGCATTAGGCGCACTTTGTTTTATTTGGGGAACCACCTATCTCGCCATTCGTATTGGGATGGACGAACATTTTCCGCCTTTCTTGTATTCAGGAATTCGTTTTATGATTGCAGGAGGTTCTATCTTGATCTGGTTTTTGGCAAGAGGAAAAAAAATTCAAGTAAGCAAACAAGATTTGAAACGTTTGCTGGTGAGTGGTTTGTTTATTTTTCCGGGTGGTAATCTATTTCTTGTGCTTGCAGAGCAAACCATCGATAGTGGAATTGCAGCATTGTTTAACGCCGCATTCCCTCTTTGGATCTTGTTAATTACACGCCTCTGGAATCCATCTGAAAAAACACCAGCACTTGCACTTACCGGAATCATCGTTGGTTTCTTAGGGCAGTTTCTAATTTTTTATGATAATCTTTTTATTGAAGGAAGTAATTTATTTCAAGTGGGATTAATTTTCTTGATTGGAGGTGTTATCAATGGATCCATTGGAAGTATACACATGAAAAAGTATCCGATTAGTCTTAGTCCAGTAATTACGGCCGGACTCCAAATGTTTTTATGTGGATCCATCACTGCTGTTGTTGGATTGGCAAGAGGAGAAGCATCTCAATTGCCAACAACGATGCCCGGTTGGTGGTCGATGTTATATTTGGTGATCGTAGGATCCATCATAGGATATACTTTATTCGTTTATGCCATGCGAGAGTTGCCAGCACAACAAGTATCCGTTTATGCTTATGTAAATCCAATCGTGGCTGTTTTCTTAGGATGGATGTTTTTGAATGAGCAAATTAGTCAACGTAGTTTGATGGCTATGTGCATCACAGTTCTGGGTGTATATCTGGTGAATCGAGGCATGCAACGGTATAAGATGTTGAATAAATCTTGATAAAGTTGGTTGAGGACAAATTTTGATTCTTATTTTTACAAGTACTATGGAAAAAAAAATATCAATCCTGTTCTTGTTGTTCCTAATCTCACTGATGGGCCAGGCACAAATCCGTTTTAATCCTCAAGCGGGAATAAGTATACTTAGTATTGATAAGGCGAAATACAAAGATGTAAACACAATAGTAGAAGGGAGTTTTTCTGCTGAGATCGGTGTGATGAGTGGTGTAGATATGCGAATTGGTAACAAAATATATTTTCAACCTGGAGTGTTTTATTCTAAAAGCGTGTCGTTAGCCAACATTAAGGAAACTATTTTGGGTGTAAATGATACTGTGCTTTCCGTTTCGTACTATGCCGATAAACTTATCCGCACGTCCATCAAAGCAAAAGCACTCATCGGTTTTAATCCCATCAATAAAAGATTATTCAAACTAAGAATGATGGCTGGTCCAACGTATGATTTTATTGTAGGAGCATCCAATAAAGGAACTGAAATAAACGTAGATACTCGAAACTTTGAAAATGGATCTTTCAATTTAGATGCAGCTATTGGACTCGATATTTACTTGGTTACCATCGAAGCCGGCTTTACACAAGGATTCACCGAAGCCTTCGATAAAAATAAATTTTATGGCTTCGACTCCAAATATTCCGGGTATTACATCACTGTAGGGTTTCTTCTTGGAAAGGCGAAAACAAAAAAGGATAGTGATGAGAAAAAAGACGAATCGAAGGACTAACGATTTCTTTTAGTATTGGTATTATTTCTTCATCATCTTCGCTCTTTTCACAATTAAATTCCCTTGTGTCCTTTGTGAAAATCTGCTCATCACCCTGAGCTTGCTGATGGGTCATCCTGAGCTTGCTGATGGGAGCGAGAAAGTTTAGCGAAAGACCTTAGCGCCTCCGCACCTTTTTAACCTGAGCTTGCCGAGGGTTGCGAGAAAAATTCCACCGTTTAAAAGCTAATGCTCGAATGAAAAACAGATGATAGTCAAATTAATGTTCAAGCCTCTCCCTTCGCGAGGCTTCGCGACCTCTCCAGGGGAGAGGGAATTATAAAATTATATTTGTCAAGTGAAATTTGGAATTGATAATAGAAATCTTTGCTAGAAATTTTTAACTCAATAAGAGAAGTCGAAAAGTCAGGAAAAATCAAACTATTTTAAATAAGCATCAACATCCACTAACCATTTAGCACGATCTGCAGACCATGTTTTTTCAAATGCACTAGGTTGCATATTAGCTTCGAGTTCTTTCAACAAAAGAGCAATATCCGTTTTCTCAGTAGTGTTGGAAATTTTTTCCCTCCATTTCAATTGATTCTTTTTCCATTCAGGCTTGAAATGTAAAGTCTTTAAGTTAAATTCCAGATTTTTTATTACATCAAGAGCTTGTGCTTTTGTCGAATTATCGGGATTCCATTTGGTAATGAAGGGCAGGAACTTATCCGTATAAGCGTCTTTCGATAAATTCACTACTAATCTGCTTAACAAAGAAGCATAAGTAACTTGCGGCTCACTACTTAAGGAAGCCGGAGTGGGTTCCCCCTCAACTTGAGCAGAAGAGTTCGTATAAGTAAAACCCAAGATAAGGCACAATAGGAAGATCTTTTTCATCGTTTTCATAGAACTCCAATATTAAGGAGAAAAAGAAGAATTTGCAAATTATATTTGGTGAACGTCTCGTAGGTTTTTACGAAATTTGCATCTTATACATTCAAAATATGTCTACTACAGTAAAAATACTCATCTTCACTTTGACCCTTCTTGGAATGGTTAGTTGTAAAAACAATGCCAAGAAACCCTTTGGAAAAGACCCTGCTTTGGAGAAAAGGAAATGGGAGTTGGTAGAGATAAGCGGAACAAAGGTATCGCTACCTGATGGGGTTCAAAAAATTTCGTTGGAGTTCGAAGGACAAAGCAATACGTTTGGAGGAAATGCAGGATGTAATCAATGCAATGGTATGTACACTACCCATGAGGATTTGATCAAACTGCACATGATGGCAGTTACGAAAATGGCATGTCCTGCAATGGAGATGGAAAATTTGTTTTTGAAAAAGATGGAAGAAACAACCCGTTACGAATTAAAGAAGGTAAAGGAAAATAAAGTATGGGTGGAGTACTTACACTTGTTCAAAGAGTTGGAGCAAGTGATGGTGTTTAAATCAACTACTCCATAACCCTTCGGCAAGCTCAGGGTTCGAGAGAGTTTAATATACGAAATTCTTAGAGATAAATATTAACCGCTAGGAACGCAAGGAGGCGCTAGGGTCGCAAGGGTAAATATAATCAACTCAAAGTCTTGATGAATGTTTTGATTCATTAAAATAATTTCTCCGTGTTCCTCCTTGACTCCATGTCTCGGTGATTAATTGCTGCTTCTGTTAGTAAAGGAAGTTATTTGTAGCAAGATGTAATAGTTATAGAGTAAGAGAATTCATTCTAATATAAGACTTTCTTTTACCACAGAGTGCACAGAGTTCTTCACGGAGGACACAGAGTTTTTTATTCTTCCTCCAAATCTTTTAACAATCCACTCACTTCGCTTTCCGTGCTGCGTAGCTTTTCCTTGCACTGACGAATTAACTCCCCTGCACGTTTCACATGCTTTGCCAGGGCATCAATGCCCGTTTCGCCTTGCTCCAGCTCTTCCAATATGTTTTCTAATTCTGCTTTTGCTTTTTCGTAATTAAATTTTTCAGCCATTTTCTTTTTTATCTTTTAGGATAGATGTGATTTCACCTTGAAATAATTGTGTCGTAATTTCATCACCTACATTTATTTCATCGGTACTCGTAATAATTTTACCCTTGTGCAAAGTATAACTATACCCGCGTTTTAAAATTTCGTTAGGATCCAACAATCGAAGTTTTGATTCGGAGTTTTCCAACCAGCTATCTTCCGCTTTCGAAATATTTTTTATTTGCTGATGGAGATGATCCAGCATTTCAACACCATATTCTTTTTCAATGTTAAAATATTGACGCAATTCTTTTTTATAAAGTATAAAATAGTTTTCTAAAAAGTTTTGTTCTTGAATTAGTAATCCCTGCCACAGATGACGAAAAGAGAATCCTAAATTATCTAAACTCCGACTTGCTTTATTCAAGTCCAACTTCGTGCTTTGCTGCAATTGCCAAACGGCATTGTTCACAAATTGCGATTCTTCCTCTAAAAATTCTGTCGCCAAATCTCGAATTTGATTCCATGTTTCATCCAGACTTACCTCCAATCTCATCTGATGCTCAATTAAAAAATTCGCTACATCGGTGGGCGTCATTCGATCGGTATGCGCCACTTCATCCACAATGCTTTTGTCGGCTTGGTGTCCGATACCCGTGATGATAGGTAAGTGAAATGTAGCAATATTCCTAGCCAAAAAATAATCGTTAAAACACTCTAAGCTACTAGCACTTCCACCTCCTCTTACAATCACCACTGCATCAAACTTTTTGGAAGTATGATCAATCTTAATGCGATTTAATTTTGCAATAATATCACCGGCTGCTAAATCGCCTTGCAAGAGTGAAGTATACAAAGTACAATGAAACGAATACCCATAAACGTTATTCGTGAGTCGTGTTAAAAAATCTTCGTAACCCCGTGCATCTTCCGCCGAAATGATGGCAATTTTTTGCAAGGAAGAAGGAAGCTCCCGCAATTTATTTTTATCAAAAATTCCATCTTTCTTTAATCGCTCAATTGTTTGTCGGCGCTCCAATTCCAATTGACCCATCGTAAACGACTCATCAATATCGTGCACGATCAAGCTCATGCCATAACGTTCGTGATATTGCACTTCTACTTGCAGCAACACTTGCATCTGTTCGCGCAAGGATTGCCCTGTCGCTTTCGCAAAGCGTGGTTGAATACGACTAAATGTACTCGCCCAAATAATTCCTCTGAATTCCGCTTTTGGTGTAGCGCCCACATCGTCTTTTTCGGCAAGTTGCAAATAGCAATGGCCCCGACTCACTTTCAATCCCACAATCTCCGAAGTCACCCAAAAGCGCTCTCCCGAAAAATGCATCTGAAAAATCCCCGCCACGATAGCCGAGAGTTCAGAAAGTTTAAGGATGGAGGGTGTGGGATTCACAGGACGAAGATAGTTTTTTCGATAGAATACAAATATTCCAAAATTATACTTCTTCAGCCGCTGATGGGCGCAGATTTTTATGATTTATTATGATGATACGCTTCCAATTCGGAATCCAAAATCATCTAGTTGCAATCCGTTAAAAGGCATCATTCGGAGTACAATTAATAATTAAATAAAAACTTCTTGCAGTCTGGAGCTAAAAATCATCACCCGAAGTACAATTATTCTGTATTGAAGAAGCAACTAGCAGCCAGAAGCCAGCAGCGCCAAAAATTATTCGAAGCACAAATTTTATTTAACCGAAAGCATAATAATAACAACTAACTCCTTTTCCGATAACTCACCACCGCCCAAGTATTTAATACAACGGCAAAGATTGCTATAATCCCCAAGTGCCCTTTGATATCATTAAAGCCACTTCCTTTTATGACCACCATGCGCATCACTTCAATAAAATAAGTAACGGGATTGAACCATGTTACTATTTGTGCCCACTGCGGCATACTGTCGATGGAAGTATACAATCCGCCCATCAAAATAAAAATCATCATTAAGAAAAATGAAAGTAGCATGGCTTGTTGTTGTGTTTGTGAAATGTTAGAAACCAACAATCCTAATCCTAAAATAGCAGGTAAATAAATGGCGGCAAAGAGATAGATGAGACCAATGTTTCCCATGGGAACAATGCCATAGATAACTCTTCCTACCAGCAAGCCGAGTGTAAGTACAAAGAGTCCCAACACCCAAAATGGAATTAATTTTCCAAGAATGAAATGATATTTT
This sequence comes from Bacteroidia bacterium, assembly GCA_046160245.1. Taxonomy (GTDB): domain Bacteria; phylum Bacteroidota; class Bacteroidia; order AKYH767-A; family OLB10; genus JAJTFW01. The sequence goes on along the minus strand of JBJXGU010000274.1, from coordinate 3,398 downwards.
CGGATAGGCGTTACGTTTATTTGCTCGATGGTGCCCACTTCTTTTTCTTTTACAATATTTAGTGCTGTTAAAAACGATCCAACCATCGTTAACAATACCACTAAAATTCCAGGCACCATAAAAAGCGTGTAACTTTGATTTGTATTGTACCAATTATTACTGATAACTTCTACTCTTGGTATTTCATCAAATTTTAGAAATTGAATCCATTGCGCTCTTATTTCTTGGTTGTAATCGCGAAGTATCGTATTCAAATATGCTGCACCTAAATTCGCACGCGCTCCGTTAATCGCATTCACGGCAAGGAAGATGGGTGCTTCACTTTCTCGCACTAATAATTTTTCGAACCCATACGGAATTTCTAAAATCAAATCGCTTTTGTCATGCTCAACATCGAGTAATGCCTCTTTATAATCCGACGAATATCCTTGCAATTGAAAGGTACCGCCCGAAGTTATTTTTCGAATCAATTCGCGGGAATACATGCTGTGATCGTGATCGACAACATGAATATTTACATTTCGTATTTCGTAATTTGCAACTAATGGTAAAATGATAAGTTGTATTACAGGCATTATAAAAATCATGCGCAAGATCGCCGGATTCCTGAAAATCTGCCGAAACTCTTTTTGTAGTAAAAATTTTAAACTGCGCATTTTTATTTAATTGCTAATCTTACTTTATAATTTTTTATACTTAATCCGAGGAAAGCGAAAGTCATGAATGTTAAGATGAGCACCTCTTTCCAAATAATTTTTAATCCAACACCTTTAATCATTACAGATTTTACAATAAAGTAATACCATTTCGCCGGAACTAAATTCGACATGAATTTTAATGGCATGGGCATGTTTTCAATGGGAAACATAAATCCACTCAACATAAGTGTAGGAAGAAATAATCCCATCAAAGAAATTAGCATCGCCGTTTGTTGACTATCCGTAATGGTAGAAATAAGCATTCCTAGACTTAAACTCGCGATACTAAATAGTAAACTCAGTGTAATCAATAACACCAAGCTTCCAGCTATAGGCAGTCCAAGTACAAACACACTTAATAGTAGAATGCTTATAATATTAATTAAGGAAAGAAACAGATAGGGAGTACTCTTCGCAAATATAACGAGAACGGGTTTTAATGGGGATACAAGTAGAACTTCCATGGTTCCCGTTTCTTTTTCTTTGACAATGGCAATGGATGTCATGAGTGTACAAATTAACATAAGCACCATGGCCATTACACCGGGAACAAAGTTGTAAGCCCCTTTTAATTGTGGATTGTATAACATCCGTACTTCGGGAACTATCGTATACGGCAATTTTTTTCCATCGTTTAAATCCAACTGAAAATCCCCAACTATAGCTTGAAGGTAACTCGTTAAGGTAGTAGCGGTGTTAGGGTCTGATGCATCAGCCAAGACTTGAATGGCAGCACGATTCGTATGCTTGACAGAGCTCCCAAAATTTTCAGGAATGATGATTACTAACTTTACATTCCCTCTTTTAAAAGCAGCATCGGCTTCGTCACCACTCTTCAAAAACTCTTCAATGTCAAAATACCGACTCGAAGCTATGCGATCAATTAATCTTTGTGATATTTCATCTTTGCTTTGATCAACAATGGCGATGCGCGAGTTTTTTATTTCGTTAGTTAAGGCAAATCCGAAAATTAAAATTTGTACGATAGGCAACCCAAATAGTATGAATAAAGTTTTCTTATCTCTCCAGATATGAAACCACTCTTTTTTCACGAAGGCGAGAAATTGTTCTTTCATATTAAACTATATATAATAATAATTTCTCCGCTAAATTTCTGGTTTAATGCCAACCGACTTTTTGTGAAACAATTCACGTTTTCGTTCTTCATAATTAGCGTTGGCATCAGTCGGCTTGTCGGGTAGCCTGGCGCGCCAGTTGTAAGAATACATCATTCATAGAGGCTGCAGCAAACTGTTTTTTTAATTCAGCGGGTGTTCCCAACGCAGCAATACGTCCATCTACCATGATGGAAACACGATGACAATATTCGGCTTCATCCATATAGTGAGTGGTAACAAATAGTGTAGTGCCGCGTTGAGAGGCTTCGTAAATCATTTCCCAAAACTCTCTGCGCGTTAATGGATCTACGCCTCCTGTGGGTTCATCTAAGAAAACAATTTTTGGTTCATGAATTAAGGCAATGGAAAACGATAATTTTTGTTTCCAACCCAAAGGTAATGACCCAACTAATTTATTTTTTTCTTGATCGAGGTGTAGGTGATTTAATAATTGTTCGCTTTTTTCTTTGATGTCTTTATCACTCAACCCGTAAATGCCGGCATAGAAACGAATGTTTTCCATCACGGTTAAATCTTCGTACAGAGAAAATTTCTGGCTCATGTACCCAATGCTTTTCTTGATGGATTCAGGTTGAGTGAATACATCAAATCCTGCAACGGTTGCTTCACCACTGCTGGGAGTACTTAATCCGCAGAGCATACGCATCGCAGTAGTTTTTCCTGCACCATTCGCACCAAGGAATCCGAAGATCTCGCCTTGCTTTATATTGAAAGAGATCTGGTCTACGGCAGTAAAGTCACCAAAAGTTTTGGTGAGATTATTTGCGGTTATCGCATATTGTGTATTTTCTTCGGAGGACTTCAAAGCTTAATTATTTTGCATGGCGTAAATAAAGCAATCTTCAATGTCGGGCGTCGCCGATTTAATTTCTAATTCTTGAATACCCTGAAGTTGAGATTTAATTTGGTCAAGAGACATATTATCTTTTTGTAAAACTATGTGATGGTATTCTCCAAATGGATAAGCCATCTCTATTCCATCCGTTTGTTTGAGCTGTTGTAAAAGCGGAAACATTTCTTTTGCTTTTACTGCTAATAAAGTTTTGCTATAATTTTTAATGATTTGCGATGGCGTATCAATACGTAAGAATTTTCCATCTTGCATTAATGCCACTCTATCGCAGAGAGAAGCTTCATCCATATAAGGTGTAGAAACTAAAATGGTAATGCCTTGTTCTTTTAATCGTTTTAACATTTCCCAAAATTCTTTTCTTGAAACAGCATCTACTCCTGTAGTAGGTTCATCTAAAAATAATACGGTGGGTTTGTGAATGAGCGCACAACACAATGCTAATTTTTGTTTCATTCCGCCAGATAATTTCCCAGCCGGACGATCAGCGAACGGAGCCAGCTGATCGTAAATATCTTTGATGAGATGATAATTTTCTTTTACAGTGGTTTGAAAAATGGTCGCGAAGAATTCTAAATTTTCTTGCACCGATAAATCTTGGTATAATGAAAATTTTCCGGGCATGTATCCTACTCGCTTGCGTATTTCTTTGTAGTCATTCACAACATCAAATCCATCTACGGTGGCCGTTCCGGTATCGGCTAAAATTAA
>JBJXGU010000273.1:0-4027 GCA_046160245.1 Bacteroidia bacterium | reverse complement strand
TGGGAATGTATGCATCTATATTTTTTGATTCGCAATACTTCAATACTTCGCCACTGGAATATGCAGTATCTGCTAAAACTTGCTCCATGATAATTTCATTCTCCTTCAAATTATTGATGGTCTGGTCCAGTATTCTTGGTAAACATTCACTGTCACGCTTATCGGCAAAGTCAGCACCTGCGCCCGTTATTACATGATGATGATCATCTACAGCTATTTGTGCAAAATAATTCAATTGGCGAGCTTTTCCTGGCTTTACGGACACTCTTGCATCGGGATCAGTAGGACTGTAATGAGTATGGTTACTTAAATACTTCGGGCGGATCAAATTGTCATGTTCATCGCGATCATCTTTATCATGTTTGGCACTGGTACGATGTCCGGGCATATCCTTATACTCTTCCTTTTTCCAAGCATGATGTTGTTCCACCGATTTGTTTTTTTGTCTTGTTACGGTAGATGAGCTTTTATCTTGCGGGGTGATGTTTGTAGGTTTAATTTTATACTCGCTATTCTCATTTAACTCCTGTGCATAGTCCGCTACATCATCCGTAATCTCTTTCTCTTGAAGGCTATCTAAACTTGCATTGGCTTTCACATATGCACTATCTATGGCTTGGCGTTTTCCTCTTACCATACCTTGAGATACACAAAGTGTCAAGATCTTTTTAAATAACTCCATAAAAACTTCCTCTCCGTACAATTGACGTGTTCTGCTGATGGTAGAATGCCAGGGAAGTGACTCATCCAAATCATATTTTAAATAAAGACGTACGTCCAAGCAATTGCTGCAATACTCAATCAGCCTTCGATCGCTACTAATATTATTGAGATACCCTACCAAACATATTTTAAAGAAAACAACAGGGTCTATACTCTCTTGACCTTCCTCCCCATAATAATTTGACGTTGCATTGTAAAGAAAATGAAGATCCAACACTTCTGCTAAGCGTCGATAAAAATTATCCTTTGCCACCAGATCATCCAAATGAACCTGATAAAGCATTTTTGGCTGTAGTTCCTTTCTTCCTTGCATACCGCAAATATGTTCTTGAAATTAGAAATAATCAATCCCCTGATCTAATAAGTTATTCACTATATTTGTTAGTTGTGCAACAAGCACAGCACATTTGCAATAGGCGGGGTTTCGTGCTCCGAATATAGTTTTGTGGTTACAAAAAGTTTATATCTTCGATTAAACATTCGTGGTGTAAATCCCGCCCATCGCAAATCTGCAAACCGTTATGCGCAACCAATGGCAGCATCGCAACTTCAAACATTCGGAATTCTAATGAGCTTTACTTTTGTGCGTAATCAATCAGCATGACAAGAAATAAACTGACACAATGAAAAACTTTTTGACTTTTATTCTTCTTACAATTTCAACAGCTTCAATCGGGCAGAATACTCAAGTGGAGACTATTCGGCAAAATCCACAATACAAATCACAGACATTTTCCAGTACTACAAAAGGCTATTTTATCAAAGTTGAACTTCAATTTTCGGACACTACATTAATTGGATTTACATTGACTGGTAATTGCAAAAAAAAGTGCAACTTCTCTTTTAGTAGGCAAGCAAAACAAATTGGAAAAACCCAAAATGTCTCTATACCTAATGGAAACAATTTCATCTCAACAGAGTACGCTTATGATAGTGAGGAATACACTTTCGTTTTTGAAATTTCGGGCAGCAATAATTCGCGAATTAGATTAAAAGGAATTAAGGTAAACAACGATAAAGAATGTGAAGAATGCCTTCATGGCATCATAATGGGGCAACTTAACGAACACTTAAAAGCAAATAACCAAGGAGAATAAACTCATGAGAGATATTATGCTAATCACTTCTAAAACAAACAGACGAGCAATGAATAATCTTTTGACAGCAATACGACAAGTCTAAACTATGGAACTACCAAAACAAATGTTATCCAAAATTATTGAGACAGAATCGGGAATCATTATTTCAACTCCCAAAAAGAAAAGTTGGATATTAATAGTCGCTCTTTCGTTAGTAACTCTCCAATTTTCAAATGCAATATTTCAAATATTATTTTTTCCTCAGATTGATAGTACTCTACCAACGGTTGGTAAAATTGCAATTATTGCCTTATCCATTTTAGTGATTTATTTTGCATTAAAAGGCCTACTTTGGCAATTAATCGGGAGAAAGGAAATTAGTATAAGTAATGATGAATTAAAATTTAGTAAACTAACACCATTGTGGACAAAAATGAAAACCTACAAGCTGGCAGACATAAAATCAATTAACATAAAAGACGAATCAGTTTCGGAGGGAGCAATGGCAATGCTTCAATTGCTAAGAATTACTGACAAAATAAAAATTACATTTACTTATGGATATGAAACAATCACAACCATAAGTGGCATAGACATAGATGAAGGTAATGAGTTAAAAAACAAAATTGAAAATCAAATCCGTAAAACTATATCCAAACTATAATAAACTACAACGCGAAATGACACCAGCCAAGATAGGGATAGGGTTCACCGCCTTGAACAAACAGTGTGCGGACTTCGGGCTGAACGGCTTAGTAGGCACAACTTGGTTGCTGATAACACTAAAATTAAGAGAAATTAAAAAAAGAAGGGCTTTGAGAGGTAAACAAAGTCCCGATAGCTATCGGGATGTGCTTTTAATGAACAATATAGATTAACAAATAGTAGTACTTGTAAACCTTCTGTTTTTTACTTCTTTAATCCCTTCTTCGTTATACGCAACCAATGGGCGGCAGTGCTAATCCAAACATTTGTGCAATTAACAAACAATGACAACTACAATGAAAAATAGCAGCAAGACAACTTTTATAGTATTGACACTTTTGACAGTTCTTTTTTCTGCTTGTTGCTCTTATGATCAAAAGGACTTTGACTTCACAATTGAGGAGTTAGAACTTGCTTCTTCACTTCATATAGGTGACACTATTTATTATGAAAGTAATTTGCACGACGTGGACACGATATTAATTATTGATACTCTTTCAGAACAGATTAAAGGATGCGGAATGTTTATCCAACCAAAACCAAGAAATTATTTATCGTTTCGTATTAAACATCTTCCAATTGAAAGTTGGCATGGAACTTCAACAACAAATTCAAAAACTAAAATTGACTATCAGAGTTTGTTCACCATAACAAAGTCGCCAAAACCAAAACAGCTTGAGTTTAGTTTTAGCTTTAAAGGATTTTACTCAAGTAACGATTCAATTATAGGTGAACTTCAAACCGACACAGTTGAGTTCAACAGTAGAAAATTTTGGAATTACTACTTGATTAAACACAGTTATCCCGAACGAATAAAAAATGCAAGCGATGTAACTGAAATATACTGGAGAAGAAAAGAAGGACTATTTGCATACAAGAGCAAAGGCGGAGAAGTGTGGACAAGGAAATCTTTTAAAGGTGAAGTCATCAATTTTGACAAGGCAAAGTGGCTAAGTGGTGACAGGAAAATAAGAGGTTCAATGGTTGACAAAATGATTTCAGACAGCATCTTGATTGGTAAATCAAAATCAGATGTTCTACAATTATTAGGTAGCCCAACTGCAAGTGATACGACATCACCTTTAATTTATGAGGTTGACTTGGGATTAAAAGTTGGACCGTTAGGTTTAGGTGGAACTTGGTTATTCTTTATGACAGTGCAATTTGACACGACAACGAACAAAGTAAATGATGTGTATTGCAGAGATTAAATTTAGAACTTAAACCGACAAGCAATGAATGTAAATCGCCTTGAACAAACAGTGTCGCAACTTCAAACATTTGTACTCCGTACGAACAGCTTGGCTGGGTATAACAGCTAAAGATTTATAGAAATAAAAAAAGAAAAGATTTGAGAGGTAAACAAACCGTAAAGCATCTAACAAACAGTAGCGCGTTTACGAACATTTGTGCTTCTTTTCCTTTCTTATTTTTACTTCTTTAATCCCTTCTTCGTTACAGGAAACCCTATGACGACAGTGCTAACATCAAACTGACTGCAAAAAATTAACTTTGACAAC
>JBJXGU010000272.1:0-9910 GCA_046160245.1 Bacteroidia bacterium | reverse complement strand
GAATTCATGATTTGTATTTATTAGTCTTTTGCTTTTATTACTCTTAATTTGTTCGTGTAAAATTAAGGTAAGATATTCTAAGATTCGATTTCTGGAAATACTTCCTTTTTCCTTTTTCGCATCTCCTCAGCAATCACTTTACCACTTTCATCTTGTTTTTTAAGTTTTTCAATGATGTTTTCATAACTTGCAACATCTCGATCTTGACTTAATTTGAAAACAGTATCTAACTCAGTGATTTCAATTTCGAATGCCACAATGGCTTTCATCAATTTTTTCGTGTAATCGACAGGAAGGTTGTCATAGATGGTTGTTGAATGTGGATTGTTATTTTCGAAATGGAGTGTGGTCATTCGCAAGGCGTCAATCAAACCTTCATCGTCCAAATAGCGAATAATTCCTTTAACATGTACACTCATATAATTCCAAGTGGATGGTGTGTGTGGATTACTATACCAGGTTCCGCTTACATACGTGTGATGACCTGTGAAAACGACTAGCACATGATGATTATGTAAGAAAGCTTTGTGGTGATCATTGTTTTTCATGATATGACCCCTAAGTATTTTCTTTCCATTTTTCTCTTCAATAAAAACAGGTAGTTGTGTACAAACGGGCTTGTTTTCTTCATCACATCCGGATAAAAACGCAAAGGGATACTTGGCAATAAACTCATTTATTACAACTTCGTTTTTTTCTTTATGATATGGGATGTTATACATAAGATATATAAGTTAGTAGGAATTTTTTAATGAAAACTTACTAAATACTTCCGCTTGAGTAGTTAGGTTATTCTTTGTGAAGAATCGTAAATAGAATGGCAGAAGTATTTATTTGCGAAAATAAAAGTAGTAACAAAAGAGATTAATACAAAATATCAATCTTTTTTGTGACCTACAGAGCTAGTAGGGATAAAAGACTGATATAATCGCAAACTTAATGTTGCTTTTTGGAAATTTGAAAAAGCAGAAAAGTTCCTATAAGGAAAAGTATAGTTTGTTATAAATATCTCATAATTTGCTTTTGTGCCAGATATGTAATGCTTTAGCTACTGCTACTATAATGACAGCAATACCCAATATTGCCCACCACGACCAAGTTATCATATGAATTAAATTTTATAATTTATTTTTTATTAATGATTCTAAAATCCAATAGGAGCTTCTACCATGAATTCTTCAAATTCTGCATTGGAACGGATATCTGTTGCAGCGAAATTCTCGTATTTCTGATTAACATATTCTGCTTTCATCATTATATTATTGGTGAGCAACCATCCAAGAGAACCAACCATACGATTGATGGTAACCCCTTTTGTATAAAGAGGCAATTCTGCTGTTACGGAATTGTAAATGTGGATTCATTCAATTATTTCCTATGTGCTTTAAAAAGTATTTTTGGTAGCAAATAGTTGCCTATGTAACCAGCATATTAATTAGAAGCTCACATAGAAGCACACAAAATCATTTGATACTGAAATGAAAATTGATTCAAAAAGATCTAATTAAAGATTGAAACTTAGAAGTACAAATTTCGGAAAGTATTATATAGATCCCCCTGCCTGCTTGCCGGCCGACAGGGTTTAACGATCTGTATTAATTGTCTATTAATTCAAATGCGGGCAATTTTTCCTAGTAGTAGCCTCAGTAATTTACAATTAAAGTGAACGGATCATTGTAAGCAGGAATTATTGCTTCTCAACAAAGAAAAACTCATGCCCCATCCATCCTTTTTCAAAACAAAGCCTATTCGATTGTTTCCAAAATGCTTTTGCCCAATACGAGAAATCTTTATCATAAAGCGTTCTTATCATGAGCCTGGTTACAGTTACCCATTTTGATAGTGGAAAGACTTTATCAAATTCATTTTTCCAACCTCTAGCTGTCCAAATATAATGTTCTCTTCCATCAACCACCTTAATGGTTTTGAATTCTCCGGGTTTCGAACATGAAATAAAGTGAGCAGCATCTCTTGGTAACCATGCTTCTGGATATCGATATAGCAACAAGCCTATGTGATAATTTTTTTGTTCTTCGTCTGTTGTTCCCTCTTTTTCAACTTGCAATTTATTATAATCGCACTCCTTGTGATTAAAGGTCATAAACTGGCCACCTATACGTCCACCGGGTTTTAATAGGCTACTACAGTAATCGAAAAAATTTCTATAAACCTGATCTTGTTTTCCTTCGATGTAATCAGTTGGAGATGCAAAATGTTCGGGAGAACCCATGGCTACGATGGCATCAAACGGACCGTTGTCTGGTTTATATTCTTGCCAAACGGCGCGATGTACATTATGCCCAGAACTTTTAAGATACTCGTATTGACTTTTACCGGGACAAATTGAAGTGACATCAATACCTCTTGCTCGGCAATAATCAGAAAATGGCCCCCAACCCGGACCAATCTCAAAAATTTTCATTCCGCTATTTTCTTTAAGCCCTAAGTATTTAAAATAATTATTATACTTTACTTCTTGCGCTTTTTGAATCGTTTCTAAAGTTGCTTTGCCATAATTCCCAGGCCATGAATTTGAAATGGAAGGAAAATTTCCAAAAATCTGACGAAAAAGTTTATCTACAGGATCATAAGCCGCATTGTGTGGTTCTATTGCACCTTTTGTTGTTGGGCCGATTTTCTTTTTGACTTGCATAAATTATAGAATTGATTATGTTTAGAGTCGTTTTAAAGTCAATTTTGATAAGATAACGAAATAGATATTTGTTGAGGAGTCGACTTCATTAATGGTATTTGTTAATCAGTTTAAAAGGGCAGTTGGGGAGTGAAGAATTGTATTTCTGATTTCTTTGCATGTGAAAACTATTACACAATTGCGTAAAGATGGGTTTTATTCTTTTATAAAACACTACAAGATAATTAAATTGAGATACACCATTCACACATTTGAAAATCAAAATGTGATGAAGATAGTCCCCTAAGGACTGAAGTTGTTGGATGTTAAACCTCAAACTTCATAGTTGTAAAGGAGTGGACTTTTATTTTAAATTGCTGTTCTTCAAATTTGCCCCAGAATCGTCGATGTGGCATCTGGTGTCATCATAATATGGTTTTAAGGAATGCATACTCCAAAATTAAAATTAATGCACCTTATACAGTTGTTTGTTTGATGTTGGTCTACTAGCGAATTGAGAAAAAACTAAAGTTTAAAATGAAGTGTAACTATTGTGCACTGGACAGGAGAGAAACTAAAATAGTAACATCGTTTTCTTTGTTGATAGTGCAATTGAAAAGCCCGATTTTCTATCAAAATAGATAGAAATTTTAGGATTAATTATTGCGCCCTTTTTAATGTCAATAATGAAATGAGTTTGAACGAAGAATTTTTCTTGGGAAAAGACTGCTAAAGCAATTAGTTAATCAATAACTTTACTTTCTTAGATTGAATGTGCTATTCTCAGTGCTTTCAGACATTGTAGAAGGTTTGTTTAAAGGCAATGAAAGAAGTTTTAAAGCTTAAGAGTCTCTTTCTAAATCGTAAGGCGATTTTTGATTCTCAGTAGTCCATTCAGTATAAAAATATTGATTTTGATGACAACGAGAACAGTTTCGGGACTCTTTGAAACGATAGTCGTCACCACAATTTTTTATCCAGTTAGAATAGTCCTTGACTCTTCAATTATGCTCTATTATTTTGCATCGTGAATTATTAGAACTTTCATTTTTAGTTGCAGCTATTTCCTTTTTGGTTGTAGAGATTTTAATCTTTCTTAGACTGGCGATAGCAAAAGTTATTTTCTATTTTATTAAAAAGTTACATTATTCACATCTTTGTTTAATAAAAAAGAGCTGACAGTTTTGTCAGCCCTTTACAAAACTTACTGTGACTAACTGAACCGATTATTCCTCATATTCGCTTTTGATCATAGTTGAAATCATTTTAAATTGTTCATTGGCATAGAAGCAATGTAGAGCATCCGTTCTAAAAATTCAGATATAATTTACATAGGTGGAATTACTAAAGGAATTATTTTTCATTATTGTTAAGTTTTTCGAATAGAAATCAATGAGTTATGATTAATCACCGAAAAAGGGGATTGACGTTAAAAAATGCGATTACTAGTTTTCACCCCTAATCATTTTAACCCATCTAATATGAAAAAGCTATTAATAGTAATGATGACAGGAAGCCTTTTGACGCTTTCAGTTAAAACCAATGCTCAAAATTGGTCGCTAATTGGTAATGCGGGTACAAATCCCGCTACGGATTTTATCGGTACTACCGATGCCAAGGTCCTCAAAATTAAAACCAACAATCAGGTGAGGATGTACATCAAAACCAATGGTGATGTAGGTATCGGCACACAAACACCCGCATCTAAACTGCATGTTAATGGTGTTATCACCGCTACAGGTGGAACATCGTCCGATTGGAACTCTGCATTTGCATGGGGTAATCATGCATTAGCCGGATATCTCTCATCTTTTACTGAAATTGATCCGCAAGTAGGAGCAAATGTTGCAAATTTTGTTTCTAAATGGGATGGTTCCGCTTTAGTAGGAAGTAACATCTTTAATTCAGGAAACAATTTTGGATTAAATACTTCTACTATGATTGGCTCGTCAAATTTTGTTGTTCAAAGTCCTAATGCCAGTGGATTTGGCGGGATGTACATTAATCAAACAGGAGCATCGCTTAAACCATTTTATGGTTATGCAGTAAATGGTGCTGCAAGTTGTTGGACATCTTTTGACCAAACTAGCGGGAACTGGAGTGTTAACAATGGTGGAGATCGATTTGTAGTGGATAATGCAGGACAAGTTGGTATCGGAACGACAACACCAAATTATTTTCTAGATATTCAAGCTGGAACTGCATTGCGTGCATTGAATGCAGTATCAAGTGTTGTTGGAAGTTCAGGACAGATCATCAATTTTGAACGTACGAGCGCACCAGCAACTGCCAATGACATCGTTCAAATTACAGTTCCAGCAGGTTCTCCCAATGACTTCCAGTTTTTAGAGGCAGACAAAGGTGGATCTATTCGTTTCCAAGTGAATGGAGATGGTAGTAGCGGATTGGGCGGCAGTGCTATAAATACAGCTCGATTGAATGTAATTGGTAGCAATGCAGATAACAAGAAACTTTATGGTATTTATGCAACTGCGGATAGCGCTTCACTTTCTTCAGCTGCCATTTATGGTGAACATTCTGGTACCACCAGTGATGGTCGTGGTGTTTATGGGAAAAGTTCAGGTGGACCTGGAATTGGTTATGGTGTTTATGGTGAATCTGGTTTTATAGGAACAAGAGGTTTAGCAAGTGCAACCACATACACAGGTACTGCATACGGAGTATATGGAACAGCTTCTGGTAGTACAGTCGGGACAAGAATTGGTGTTTACGGATCTGCTAGTGGTGCAGCTACTACAGAAGGCAATTGGGGTGGTTACTTTCCTACTAAAACGTATACTTCTGAAATACGAGTTGGAACTTTAAATGGTGCTACCGGATTTATAGCTTGTATTGGAGGTAAACTGATTGCAGAAGAAGTACGCGTAGAACTTGAAGCAACATGGCCAGATTATGTTTTTGCTGATGGATATGACTTGATGCCTTTGGAGCAACTCAAAAAAGAAATCAATCAACATAAGCATTTACCAGGCATTCCTTCTGCTGAACAAATTGAAGAGCAAGGTGGAATAGATTTAGGTGCAATGCAAACTAAATTAGTGGAGAAAGTAGAAGAGCTTACACTTTACATCATTCAGTTAAAAGAACAAAATGACAAGCTACAAGAAACAAATGAAAAGTTACAAGTGCGCATGACTGCTATTGAAAACAACAAGTAAACCGGTTAACCCATAATTCTTATACTATGAAAAACAAACAACAAGTAGGGAAGATGGTGTTTCGCGGATGTATGTTGCTGTTGCTAATTGTAAACGGTTATTCCGTTTCGGCACAACAATTCATACGTTATCTCGACAATCCATTCCTGACTCAAAAACAGCAGCATCATGCGAATGTCCTCATTGAAGATGAGACAACAGTAGGATTCTGGTATATTGAAGCGGATGCATCATTGATAAAACAAAAAAGTACTTCTTTTACATTAACACTTCCCAATCAAGTAGTACTTAACATGAATCAAATGATGTATACGCAGAGTTTCGCAGCTATGATTTCTGGCTCTGGAAAATTTGATCCGAATGGTGATTTTATCGTGACTGAACACAATGGAATGATCACCTCGCGTATTGGAAATAATCAATACTGTTATATGATTTATCCGTTGTCGGGCGATAAACATATTTTAATTCAATTGAACGTAGAGGCATTTCCACATGATGAGTCGGATGAAGGCTATCAACATATGTTGAAAGAAGGAATGAAAAACAAAGAGGATGAACGTCGTCGTATAGATCCAGAAACAGGAGTAGAAGTGATAGATGGATCTCCTGAAGCAGCTGGCAATTGTAAAGTGCGTTGCCTCGTTGCTTATACCGATGATGTAGGTGCTGCACTTGCAGATCCTATTGCTTTTGCTGAATCTTGTATTCAAGCTAACAACACTTCCTTCACCAATAGTTCTATCAACTTTCAAGTAGAACTTGCCTGTGCATTTCAAACAACGTATGCAGAAAGTAACAATTCATTTACAGATAAAACTAATTTCCGAACCAATGGTGACGGAATTATGGATGATGTTTTTGATTGGCGTACATATTACGATGCTGATCTCTGTCATCTACTCGTGAATAATCTTTCCAACGGTTGTGGCGAAGCATGGACCGTTTCGGTTTCTGTTTATGCAGATGCTTTCTGCGTTACAGACAGAGGATGTGCTGTAGGAAATCTTACTTTCCCGCATGAGTACGGCCATCTCTATGGTTGTCGACATGATGTATTTGTTGATAACAACAACACTCCTTATGCATATGGTCATGGTAAAACAGTAAATGGGAACTACCGAACTGTAATGGCTTATGTGGATGCATGTGGTTCTGGTTGCGACCGAGTAGCCTATTTCTCTAATCCTTCCATTACATTTAATGGAGTATCAACAGGTACTACTGGTTCGGCGGATAATGAAAGTGCAAGTGAAGCTTCGCGCGTTGCCATAAGTGGTTTAGAATCCTCTCTCATTGATAAATTTTTTCCTTCTTGGACACACGATAATGGAGAATATGCAGATGTGTTAGGAATAAATACGGTGACTAACAATACTACCTATATCATGAATAGTGGCTCTGAAGTAGTTTGGAGGGCAGGACTTTCTCATACTTTACAGCCGGGCTTCTGGGCGAAGAGTGGATCTAAATTCGTTACTGTATTTGATTTCTGTAATCCATTAGTACTCGCAGGCTCTACTCCATCAAGAATCAATTCTTCTAGCAATGTTATATCCTCCGTACAAGTACAACCCAATCCATTTACGAATCGCTTCGATGCACTTGTTGAAATGAAAGAAGCTGGTACGATGAGAATAGAGTTGCGTGATGCAACAGGAAAACTAATTCTTATAGTGGCGGAGCAGAATGATGTGGAGAGTGGAAAGTATCAATATTCCATTGACATGAGCGATAAGGCAGAAGGAATGTACTTTATGCTGGTGAGGATGGGAGAAGAAATAAAAACCGTGAAGTTGATAAAAACAGAATAAAAGTTTTTGGTTGAATGGTAATGGCAATCTTATTTTAAGGTTGCCATTACTATTTTTATAATTTTCGTATAGGTTTAAAAAATATATTTATGCCTAAGAAGATGATGAATCAATAATTACAATTCAGCTTTAAACACAGAGAACACGGAGTTTTACACGGAGATCACAGAGGATTTTTCTATTAAAAAATATATATAGGATTCAGTTAAACTTTACCGAGAGACTTTGCGTCCCGATAGCGTTCGACTGAGCTCTCGCCGAAGTCTATCGGGATTGCGCTCCTACGAGAAATTTTAGCGATAAACTTTGCGCCCTTTGCTCTGCGAGAAACTTTAGCGAGAAGCTTTGCTACTTACTTCTGCGAGAAACTTTAGCGATAAACTTTACGTCCTGCATCTCGATAGCTATCGGGATTGCGAGCTATTTTATCAATTTCAACAGAGACATCTTTAAGCTTCAAAGTCTTTGAATAGATCTTTAGCTGATGGATTTACAATTTATTAAAGTGAATTTGAATATAAAAAGATATCAACAATTCCCGAGTAGCATCCATATTATTGCAAAAACGAGTATAGTTCCTAAACAGCCGCCGCCCAATTTTTGGGCTCCGTATCCTGCAATCAGTCCTTTGAAAATATTGTTCATAGTGAGTTAAATTTAGCGTCTTGGTGTGCGGCTTCTAAATTGATTGCATTCATTGCTAATTCTGATAATTTTTCATCAGATTTGGGAAGATGCCGTTGAAGTGGGTTGTTTATTTTGCATGGTTTTAGTTTGATACTATGTAGAGATTCTATTTTTTAATTGCTTTCATGACAATAAATATGATTACAGCAATTATTGCGATTACAAAGAAAATTCCGAACACCATTCCCGCTTTAAAAATTCCTTCTATTACTCCGCAAGATGTTAAAAGTGTTGAGAGTATAAATAATGTAAGTGCAGGAATGAGATTTACGATTTTCATAATGGGTTGTTTTAATGAATAAATCGAACCTTCTATTTTCAAGGAAGGTTTGATAACTCAGATTTACAATCTGCCTTTATTAGTATTTTGATTATCAGTTCTGTTTTCACTGCTGAGGGAATCAGATTCTTCATCACGATTTTTCTGATCGCGACTGTTGTTGGTTACTTGGTCAACAGAATCATCACTTTCATCTTCATCTTCATCTCTGTTTCTAACATTGTCCATATTGTCGCCAATGTTTCCAGTGAGATCTCTGCGATCATTATTTTCTTCATCTTCTTCACCATCTTTATGATTTCTTGTTTGGTTAGGATTGGTTGGATCCGGCTTTTGTTTGTTATAATCTTGGTTAGTTTTTTCTTTTAACATGCCTTCCGTGGGTTGATTGCGATTGTCGTTTTGTTTTTTGTCCATGATGATTTAAATTAAAATGTAATTGAATTATTACGATGTAAAAGTGGACATGTTCTTTCCCATATTCATTACACAATTACTGAAATTGTTTACATTATTCACATATCTAACGATAATAAACGAATTATAAAGGAATCAAAAAAATAAATTTGTTTTTAGCAATTTATTTTATCGGATGAAGAATAAATAGGGAATATCTCTTTGAATGATAGTTGTACACTATAAAGAGTTCGTTATTGGGATGAAAGGAAAAGGGGTACTTAGATTATTTGAAATAAGCATTGACTAAAGGAAATGGAGCAGTTTAATTTGCACTCCCTTTTTGAAATTTGAATTTTCCTATCAACCTGATTTTCTTTTTTTAAAATGTTTTTTGCCGAGCTGTTATTGGATCTATGTATTCATTTTCTTCAATGTTTTGCCTTTTGATAAACTATAGGCTGCAAAAGTATTTCGATAATGTTTGTAATTGGGACTTAATCATCATCATGTTCGTTTTGACCATCACTTTCTTTATTATTATTATTTTCCTTCGATTTGATATATTTTTTCATATTATTTATTTCATTTTGATTTAACTCCTGATTAGATTTTCCATTCATTCTGATGTCGTGTTCGTTTCCGCTTTTGTGACATGAGGCGCAATTGCTATAGTTGTAAATGCCATTTTCATGATGTTCCTCCCTAATATTACTTTCTGAATGTTCATGACATCCGTAACAAGTAAATGCGCTGAAATTATTATTGGTATGACAAGTATTGCATTTTGCATTGTGGTTTTCGTCAAGCTGAAAATAGTTGGAATGATCAAAAGTGGATGGCTTCCATTGGTTCGTGCTATGGCATTTATCGCAATTTTCTTTTACTTGTTGATGGAATGAATCGCTAGGTTTTTTATGAC
>JBJXGU010000271.1:0-13110 GCA_046160245.1 Bacteroidia bacterium | reverse complement strand
GCTGCACTACTTGATTTTGGAGATGGTTTTGTCGCTCGAAAATTCAATGCTTACTCTGAATTAGGCAAGCAACTCGATTCATTAGCCGACATGGTAAGTTTTGGATTGGTGCCTGGATTAATGCTCTCTGCCATTTTTGTGATGGGCAGTACGAAGTTTGATTTTGATCCCACTCTGATGATGATGGGACAATATTTCATGTTCATGGTGACAATATTTTCCTGCTTACGTTTGGCGATGTTCAATATCGATACCCGACAAAGCACTTATTTTATTGGCGTCCCTACACCTGCTAACACATTGATGATCATTTGCATACCCTTCATTTTAGCCGATGACACTTGGGGACTCAGCCAATATATTTACCATCCTCTGTTTCTAGTTGTATTTGCTGGAATAACCAGTTATTTATTGGTAGCAGAGATTCCATTATTGGCTTTAAAATTCAAATCATTTGCCTGGAATGTTAATAAAGGGGTATATTTATTATTGATCGTGAGTATTTTATGCATTCTTCTACTAAAGTTTGCAGCCGCCCCGATCATCCTCCTTTTCTATGTAATTTTGTCCTTGATTTTTCCACCCCATAAAAAAACGACATGAAATTCAACGCACATATCAATGTAATGCCACAAAAAGCATTGCTTGACCCACAAGGACGCGCCGTTACTGGCAGCATGAAAAACTTAGACCTTTCTCAAATTGAAAATGTTCGCATCGGCAAGCACATCACTTTAGAAATTGAAGCGAAGTCCAAGGAAGAAGCGATGCAAAATGTAGAATTAGCCTGCAAAAAATTGTTGGCTAATCCCATCATGGAAAATTATGAGTTCACGGTTGAGCCGGCTTAATTTTTTCAGATGAAATATTTAATTCTCAGTATTTGCTATGTATTTATTTTCTGTTCGGCATTTGCTCAAACAGAGAATGAAAAAGCGATTGAAGAAATTTTAGAATTCAGAAGAGGTTTAGATAAAGATTACCAAGATCCAAAAGAATCGCCTTTAGGTGAAAAGAACGTAGCTAGTTTTACCGGCCATCGTTTTTTTCCAATTGATTTAGGATTGAGAGTATGGGCAAAAGCGGAAGTATTGAAAAACGAGAAATCGTTTCTCATGAAAACCAGTGGAACTAAAACTCCAGAGTATAAAAAATATTTGAAACTTATATTTTCGATTGATGATAGTACGTATGTATTGTATGCGTATCAAAATGTTGTCTACTCACAAAAGGAAGAATATAAAGATTATTTATTTCTTCCTTTTACAGATAAAACGAACGGATTTGAGACTTACGGAGGTGGTCGATATATTGATATTCGGATACCCACCACCGATAGTTTGTTGTTAGATTTTAATCAATGTTATAATCCGTATTGTGCGTATACTACTGGATATAATTGTCCGATTCCGCCGAAGGAGAATGCGTTGCCTATAAAGATTGAAGTAGGGATTTTAGCACCTGATTCTAAATTTTAGGGCTGATTAAGTTCGCACAAAAATTTAAATTTTCATTCTTTAAAAACGATGCTCGATACTCGATGCTCGATACTCGATAATAAAACCCAGGATTATGTAGCAAACATGAAGTAAGAAACATGATTGCGGAAAAATTGAACCTGCCTGCTTTGCTCCGCTGACCGCATGTCGCTGAAGCTTTAGCGGAGGCACAAGCTACAGCAAAAGCGCTGCTTAAGGTAGGCGCGGATAAAGAGGATAAATCGGATTAGCGCAAATTTATTTAAGTCAAAACAAAAGACTTCGTGTTCACAAGTGATCTCTAGTGCCCTCTAGTGCCCTCTAGTGTTAAAAAGGGAAACTAGTACAACGACTAATTATAATCGGAGTTCAAAATTCTTTCCGAGATACACTCTACGTACTTGCTCATCGTCGGCGAGTTCTTGTGCGCTGCCCTCTTTAAGAATTTTACCCTCGAAAAGCAGATAAGCGCGATCGGTAATTGTGAGCGTTTCATGTACGTTATGATCGGTGATGAGGATGCCTATATTTTTTGCTTTTAGTTTGTGAACAATGGCTTGAATATCTTCTACGGCGATGGGATCAACACCAGCGAATGGTTCATCTAATAAAATAAACTTTGGACTTACCGCCAAGCATCGTGCAATTTCTGTTCTTCTTCTTTCTCCGCCTGATAAAACATCTCCGTTACTTTTGCGAATTTTTTGAAGTCCGAACTCACTCAATAGTTCTTCTAGTTTTTCGCTCTGAGCTTCCTTCGTCATTTTTGTCATCTCAAGAACAGCCTTGATATTATCTTCAACCGAAAGTTTGCGAAACACCGATGCTTCTTGCGCTAAATATCCAACGCCCATTTGAGCACGTTTATACATGGGCTCCGATGTAATTTCACGATCATCTAAAAAAATTTGTCCTTCATTCGGTTTGATGAGTCCAACCGTCATGTAAAATGTAGTTGTTTTCCCAGCACCATTGGGGCCGAGCAACCCCACAATCTCCCCTTGCGAAACCTGAATAGACACATGATCTACCACGGTACGCTTCTTATAACGTTTTACAAGATTATCACTACGAAGAATTGACATAAGGCAAAATTAGTGAATTATAGGGAATAGTGTATTCTTATTAAAAACAGGCTGTTGTTAAAAATCAAGCGGAGGCTGCGCTATGCTAAATTTTCTCGCAACCCTCGGCAAGCTCAGGTTAAAAAGGCGCTAAGGCGCTATGATTAGTTTTCTCTCAGAAAGCTGCGCTACCCTAATTTTTCTCGCAGAGGCGCGGAGATTTCTATGTTTAATTCCAAGTTTTATCAAATAAAATTAATTATTTAATTCCCTCTCCCTTGGAGAGGGTCGCGAAGCCTCGCGAGGGAGAGGCTTGAACAATAGGTTTGCAATAATTTAATCGCATTCGAATAATGCTTTTCTCTTCGACAGATTTCTCTTCGCTAATATTTCTCGCGGAGGCGCTAAGGCTACTCTACGCCAATTTTCCTCTCAAGGGCGCAAAGACCATATGTCAATTTACACTGATTACTATTTAGAAAGTCAACTGGAAGCTGCCTCGAATTCCAAACTTAGAGATATTGGGATTTTCTAAATAGCTCATTCGCCAAAGGAAATCGACACGTAGAATTTTAAAGATATTCTCTACGCCTACTCCTGCTTCTACATATGGCTTTTTGTTCAGTGAATAAAACAAACTTTGATTGGCCTGTAAATTCAAATTTGAATTTTGCAATTGACCCCAAACGGCTTTCACTTGAGCTACCTCTCGCCATTTCAATTTACGCAGCAATGGAATTTTATCGAGAAAGAATCCATCGAAGTGATGTGTAGCAAATCCACTTAAATAATAATCACTAACGAACTCGAAGAAATTCATCATGTTGAATGCTGCATAATCATAAAAATAAGTTTCATTTCCGGGATGAATTTCCAATAATGGATAAGGCACTTTGCCCCATGTTTTACCTGCGCTTAACACCCAATAAGTATAACCAAATGGATTTAACTTTAAACGATCGTCAACACGAATTGAAAGTTTTTGATAATCGAAATCACCTTCCAAAAAGCCTTTTATTCCTTTGGTATAATTGACTTGGATGATGGGATGTTCGCTTCCTAAACTAATACGATCTACTTTTCCAGCTACAAATTTTTCACGGTATGCAAATCGCATGAACACACTAAATTGTGTGGTTTGAAATGTATTTTTAACCAGTGTTTTATCTTCACTGGTAAAATAACTAATATCTAAATTGCCAAGTGGATGAAAAGCATTATGCGTTAACGTCACTTTATTGCTTAATCCCGGAAACCACTCGATCTCATACCATACTTTTTGGAGACGTGAAGTATTTAATTTAGTTGCCGGATTTCGTCTGAACAACGAAGATAAAATATTATCATCTTGAAAAGCATTATCACTTTGTCCTAATTGTTCTACATCAAATCGATATTGAATGCCTGTAAATTGTCGGGGCTTGTCGGAAATTTTATACTTCGCTGAGCCCATGTATTTGAAACGTTCGTCTTTCAAACCATAAGCTAAATAACCTTCCAATTGAATTTTTGTGCTGAGGTCGTCACTTGTTCGCATTCCAATTCGAAAACGATTTCCCTCGATAGGATTCCTACTATACACCGTGTAGTAAGGACCCAGCTCAATAAGTCCGATGTCTTTATAGCCAGTAAAGAAAAGCGTAATTAATTCAACATATGTTTTGAATGCCGGTAATGTTTTAATCGTATCTACCATGTGATAGATTTTCTGTTCTCTTTCAGCGAGAGAATCATGACGATGTTGATCCCAGTAATCGGCGGTTTTATTTAATGCATCTTCATTGAGACGAATGATTTCTGTTCCTTTAAAAATTTCCTCGGGGATGGTATGATTGATTTTGATGTTGCGATAAGTTGTTGATTTTCTACCGATGAAACTCATTCCTTCTTGACGTGCTGCAAAATCGAGTACTAACATATCACGACTTAACATCCAAGTAGTATCCACACGTGTGTACTCTTGAACGATCGCCATATCTTCCACCCAGTTGATGTTGGCATCATGAGCGATACGCATCGAAATCTTTTTAATAGCAAACGTGGTATCGTGCACCCAAAAATCGCCACTGAAAGTAAGCTCTTGTGGTCGGCGCGTCTTAAATTTCATTTTATAACACCATTGATCATCGAGGAAAGCAGAGTCTAACAAATAATAACGATAATACACCAAACCTAAATCCGAAGCGGGACTGATAAATCCTTTACCAAAAAGTTCAATGAAATTATCATACACATTTACGCGTTGATACATATCCCCAAGAAACTGAGTGACGGAAGCGTTTTCCAATCCGGAAACTTTACTGGCTTTAATTACTTCTTGTTTACTGCTTGGAGTACTTCTATAATAAATATCGGAGAGTGTTTCGCTAATAAAAAAGGGAAGAAAAGGTTTACTATTTGTTTCTGTGCTGTCGATATTATCCCAAACGAAAGCAAAAGGTTTGAGCAGCTTGTTCTTTTTCATTTTATCACTGATATTCGTCAAATCGAATTCCAGTTTATTATACACTTCGTATTGAAAAGATTTCAAATTGGTATGATCATTTTCAAACTTATGTTTGATGATTTCACGAAAAATAATGTTCGCAGGATTCTCTCCGGCCTTGATCACTACTTCTTGCAATTCCATCTTACTTGCCTTCATCACCATATTGATGACTTGATCCTGGCCCTTCTTTACACGCATCTTGACAGGTTGATAACCTATCAGCGTACACATTATCGAATCACCAGGTACATCTGTAGACAAAAAAAACTTTCCGTCCATATCCGTATTTACGCCAATTGTTGTTCCTTTAAAAACGATAGTAGCAAAAGGGATCGGCTCATTCGTGAGCTGGTCGGTTACTTTACCTCTGATTTTAGTTTGTTGCGCAAAAGCCGACTGCGCAAAAATTAAGGTTACTAAAAATAATAAGTAATAATATCTCATTCAGTACTTCTTCTTTTCGGGTGATATCAATTTATACGATTTTACTTTGACAATGTTCCTAACTCTTCCCAATATTCCAAGGCCCGGCGCGTATGAGGAATCACAATACTTCCTCCTACTAAATTAGCAATCGAGAAAACTTCGAAAAGCTCCTCTGTGGTGACACCTTGTTCCATGCACTTTCCAAGATGGTATCGGATACAATCATCACAACGTAAAACCATGGAAGATATTAGTCCTAACATTTCCTTTGTTTTCACATCCAAGGCTCCTGCTTGATACGTTGAAGCATCGAGTGCCCAAAATCTTTTCATGTTCAGATTCCCTTGTGCAAGGATCTTCCCATTCATCAATTCACGATATTCGTTAAAGTTTTTTACTTGTGACATTTCATTATGTTTTACTATAGCACATTTCTATCATCACTAAAATAGAACTTTTCTATTACATACATATTATCTAACTCGCTTTCTCCAGTCTTCTCTTCTTACTCACCACGGCTTTAGATACATAAATACTTATTTCATATAAAAAAAACAGGGGAATAGCGACCAATAGTTGACTAGTCACATCGGGAGAAGGAGTAATTAAAGCAGCAATAATCAAATTAAACACCATGGCATGCTTGCGATACTTTCGCATAAATTCAGGACTTAGTATTCCAAGTTTACTCAGGAAATAAACTACCATGGGCAATTCGAAAATTATTCCTGTAGACATCGATAAAACCGTTACGGTATTGATATATGAATCCATGCTGATGGAATTCGCAATTTCAGCACTCACTTTATAGTTTCCCAAGAAATTAATAGAAAGCGGGGTGATCACATAATAGCCAAATGAAACACCGAGCATAAAGAGTAGTGAAGTAAAAAAGACGACACCTTGACTCACTTTTATCTCCTTTTCTGATAGTGCGGGGCGAATAAAGCGCCACAGTTCCCAAACGAGATAAGGAAATCCGACTATAAAACCCGTCATAAAAGCGATCCACATATGGGTAGTGAATTGCCCGCTAATATTGAGGTTCACGACGGAAAAGTCCACTTTATCCATGCACATCCCCAGATCGTAACGGGTACTTAACTCACACAAGACGCGATAGGTAAGAAAATCGGAATTTTTGGGAGCCATGATAATCCCATCAAAAATAAATTCCTTATTCATGAAGGCTACGATGGCAATGACTACGATAAAAATGGCTGAACGCACAACATGCCAGCGAAGTGCCTCGAGGTGATCGAGGAAGGTCATTTCGCCACTTCCATCATTTTTCAAGCCTAACATGCTTTCTCATTTAAGACTGCAATATTAGTGGAATTTGGGGAGTTTGTGGGGAATAATACGTCGTTAAAGCCATTTAAAAAGATTGTTCATCCCAAAATATAGCAATTAAAATTTAGCATTAATCATTTTTACTTCCCACTCAACTTCAAATGGGTAATCACATCAAAAACAGGAGTGCAAAAACCAAGTCCTTCCATTCGACCACCAGAAATTTTTGAATTTACTACTCCTATGAAGACTCCTGGTAATTTTAGTAAGGGTCCGCCGCTGTTTCCAGGGTTAACACTCACATCGGTTTGAATGATCGTATGCTTATCTCCATTTTTTCGGATCGCGGAAACAATACCTTTAGAGACCGTTTGACTTAATTCCATGGAAGCAGGAGTTCCTATGGCTAATACTTCATCTGTTACTTCTATTTCTGTACTACCGAGCAAACTAAAAGCGAATGGAAAAGTTTTACTCGTTTTTATTAATGCCAAATCGGCCGACTTACTCGTCCGCACCACTTTTCCGCTAATGGTATCACCTGTATTAGAAAGAATTTGAATAACACTGTCTTCTACTTCAGCAATAACATGATAACTCGTTAAGATATAACCATCGTTACTGACCACACAACCGGAACCAAAAGATTCACCCGTTTTAATGGTAACCGTTGCCTTTAACGCAGATTTCATATCCGTTACATTGCTGGTATTTTTAAAACGTAATGACTCTAACTTAGATGCCGCCAAGGGTTCATCGTCTTCAAAAATTACATGAGCAGCCGAATCGGCAATTAAATCATAGAGCGAATTAGCGATTGCTTCCTCCATTTTATTATTAATAATTTTCCTTTTTGCATCCGAATCAATCGTTAACCATTTCAACCCATCCAAGCTGTAGATTCCTGACTTGCCACCTTTTCTCAAATTATAAATATCCTTTCCAAATTTATCTTTGAATTCATATTGCACTTCGACTTCAATTTGCATTGCCATTTGGTTGCAATTTTTTGAAGTTTCATAAAAGTAACACCTTGCTAATTTTAGTGTAGTTTCCAAAAGACATTTATAATTTTCTGAATTCAACATAGTATAATTCGTATCTACAACACCAGTGGAGGCAATTCCTTTAACAAAATATAAGGGAGCATCCCTCTGAAAGTCACGCACTGCAGTTTTATCAAAACAGCCGTGATATACTGGTTCAAATTGTTTTTTTCTGAACAGTTCATAATCGTAATGATAGGTGTACCCTTCTGATTCACTACTGTAGACGGTTTTCAAAGCAATAGTTGAAGTGCCTGTTGCACTCTTATAAGTTTTGCGCTCCACATTTATGCTAATTTCTTTATCTCCATAAAACGCAACTTCATGCATCGGCAAATAGCCAGGACGCGTTACTTTAATTTGTTTTAAAATATGTTTTTTATCCAGTAAAATTTTTATCGATTTACCAGTTCCCACTTTCACATCTTCTACAAAAACTTCGCAATCGTCGGCATTTGTATTGATGAGGAAAGACTGAGCTTTTGCTAACTGATTAATTGAGCAAAAACAAACTATAAACAAACAGGTTGTTACTAATTTTACTACACGTGCCATAACAATAATATTTATTAATGATTGATTATAAAAGATACTTGACTAATTTTAAATGAAAAGGGTAATTCTAATCTCAATGTACTTAGAGCAAACATAAATAAATATGGAGATCCAAAAAAATTGGTTTTGGCATAAATAAGTAAAGAAATTTACTAATAGTTTAATGACACTAAATAATTCCTTCCTTCAACAAATCGTGCAGGTGCACAAATCCAATGAAACTTTCTCCTTCGCTGACAACTAATTGCGTGATGTTATTGGATTTCATCAAGGCCAATGCTTCAACCGCCATCATCTCTCGCGATACTGTTTTGGGATTCTTGGTCATGATATCACGCGCCTTTATGGAATCAAAATCGAATTTTTTCTGCATCATCCGTCTCAAATCACCATCAGTGATAATTCCAACTAACTTTCCTGAATCCACTACCGCAGTTGCACCCAGTCGTTTAGAGGAAATTTCCAAAATCACTTCATTAAGCGCTGCATCTGGAGAAACGATAGGTTGTTCAATATTAGAAAGCAAATCTTCCACTTTTAGATACAATCTCTTTCCCAAAGCACCACCAGGATGATATCGAGCAAAATCGGATGCGGTAAACCCTTTCATTTCCAGTAAACAAACGGCTATTGCGTCACCCATAGCCAATTGAGCTGTGGTACTACTAGTTGGCGCTAAATTATTTGGACAGGCTTCTTTCTTCACTTTGGTTGATAAGACATAATCGGCTTGATTCGCTAAAAACGAATCCATCACGCCCACCATGGCAATCAGTACATTCCCTCCACTTTTAATTAATGGGGCTAACACCTTGATTTCGGGAGTATTGCCAGAATTAGAAATCAAAATAACAGTGTCATTCCGTTGAATCATCCCTAAATCACCGTGGATAGCATCGGCAGCATGTAGAAAAACAGATGGTGTTCCGGTAGAATTAAGAGTCGCCACAATTTTATTGGCGATAATGGCCGATTTACCAATTCCGCTCACCACTACTCTCCCTTCTGAAGCATGAATCAGCTTAATAGCCGAAATAAAATCATCATTCAACATCTCTATAAGCCCCAAAACAGAGTCAGCTTCAATTTGAAGTGTTTCTTTAGCCAGAGAAATAATTTTTTGATCGCTCAGCATCTTATTCTTAAATTTGATAAAGTTCTGCAAAGATCATTTTTTTACTCATAAATGAAATACTTTTCTTGTTTTATTAAATACAAAACAATATCTTCACCTATCAAGTAGTTAAAATAAAGCATGGCTCAGCGTGAATTCAACATGAAACGTAATATTTTCATTAAAATTACGCTGTGAGCAAGAGTAAAAAATAGTAAATTTGCAATCCTTAATTTCCAATGAAACATGTTAGTTGAAGAAAATACGCTGAGTGAAGCGTTAAATAAATATTTTGGGTATGACCAGTTTAAAGGTGCGCAAGAAGAAGTAATTCGGAATGTACTTGCGCGCAAAAACACTTTTGTGATTATGCCTACCGGCGGTGGAAAATCGATGTGCTATCAATTACCTGCTTTAATGAGCAAAGGTACTGCTATCATTATTTCTCCATTAATTGCCTTGATGAAAAACCAAGTGGACGCCATTCGCGGTTTTAATACCGATGATGGTGTTGCTCATTTCTTAAATTCATCGTTGAATAAAGCAGAAATTACACGTGTAAAACAAGATATCACCAATGGTAATACGAAGTTGTTATATGTGGCTCCCGAATCATTAACCAAAGAAGAGAATATTAAATTTTTAAAAGAAGTTAATATTTCATTCTTTGCCATTGATGAAGCGCATTGTATTTCGGAGTGGGGTCATGATTTCCGACCAGAGTATCGTCGCCTTCGTTCGATCATCGAGCAAATTGGTGAAGTGCCCATTATTGCATTGACGGCTACCGCTACCGAAAAAGTACAAGCTGATATTCAAAAGAATTTAGGAATGATGGATGCGCAAGTTTTTAAAGCGTCCTTTAATCGTCCGAATTTATATTACGAAATACGTCCGAAAGTAAACGTATTAAAAGAAATTATAAAGTTTGTAAAGCAACATACTGGTAAATCAGGAATCATCTATTGTTTAAGTCGTAAAAAGGTAGAAGAGGTTGCACAAACATTAACAGTAAATGGTATTAAAGCACTTCCCTATCATGCAGGACTCGATGCGAACACGCGAGCGTCAACTCAAGATAAATTTTTAATGGAAGAGATGGATGTGATTGTAGCTACCATTGCATTTGGAATGGGAATTGACAAACCCGATGTTCGATTTGTAATTCATCATGATATTCCAAAAAGTCTAGAAGGATATTACCAGGAGACGGGGCGTGCAGGACGCGATGGTCGCGAAGGAAGATGTGTAACTTTTTACAGCTACAAAGACATTGAGAAGCTTGAGAAATTCATGAAAGGCAAACCTGTTGCGGAACAAGAAATTGGAAAGCAGCTTTTATCCGAAACGGTGGGTTATGCTGAAACTTCGGTATGTAGAAGAAGAGTTTTATTAAATTATTTTGGAGAGCGGTACGAGAGCGATAATTGCAATAGTTGTGATAATTGCTTGCATCCAAAACCAATGGTGGAGGCACAAGACGAAATGTCGTTGTTGCTCGAAACGATTTTAGCAGTAAAAGAAAAACATCAAGCAGAACATATTGTCAATATTCTGATCGGAACACTCGATCAACAAGTCAAAAATTACAAGCATAATGCATTAGAAGTTTTTGCGGAAGGTGTTGAACAAGGAGAACGATTTTGGACCACCTTAATTCGTCAATCTATTCTTGCCGGATTATTAACCAAGGATATTGATAATTATGGTTTATTGAAAGTAAGTGAAGATGGACACACCTTTTTGAAAAATCCAACTTCATTTAAAATTGCCATCGACTCCAAATTTGAAGATGCCGATGCTGATGATGATGATGATTCAGGAGCCGGTGGTGGTGGTGCTGCGGATGAACAACTATTCGAAATGCTTAAAACATTACGAAAGAATGTTGCCAAGCAAAAAAATCTTCCGCCATTCGTTGTATTCCAAGATCCTTCATTAGAAGAGATGGCTACCAATTATCCGATTACCATTGATGAGCTAAAAAACATCACTGGAGTTGGAAATGGAAAAGCAACGAAGTACGGCAAGCCCTTTATTGATCTCATCAAAAAGTATGTTGAAGAGAACGAGATTGAGCGCCCTGATGATATGGTCGTGAAGAGTGTGGTAAACAAAAGCGGATTGAAAGTACATATCATTCAAAACATCGACAGAAGAATTTCTTTAGATGATATGGCGAAATCGAAAGGGCTGAAGTTAGAAGATATCATTGGAGAAATAGAAAGTATTGTTGCTTCCGGTACACGTGTAGATATTCAGTATTACATCAACGAAGTGATTGATGAAGAGCGTCAGGAAGAAGTGTTCGATTATTTCCGTACTGCAGAAAACGATACCATAGAAGCAGCCATCAATGAGATGGGAGAAAATGAATATACCGTTGATGAAATTCGGTTGATACGGATTAAGTTTATGTCGGAGGTAGCGAACTAGGTTACGAATAAGGTTACGAATTACGAATCGATACGAATGTACGAATTACGAATACGCTAATTCGTTAATTTACCTAAATCAGGATACGAATAAGGTTACGAATTACGAATCGATACGAATGTACGAATTACGAATACGCTAATCAGCTAATTCGCTAATTAAAGCATGAAGTACTATGCTGCGCCCTAAAATTTGTGCGAAGCCTCGCAACACAATTCACAATTTACCAATTTGCCAACTTGCCAACTTGCCTCCCGATAGCTATCTGGACAACAATTTGCCAATTTACTAATTTACCAACTTGCAATTCACAAAAAAGCCCATCTCATCGACGGGCTTTTCTGTTTTATAAGGCTTTTTTAATATTCGTCTTCGTTGAAGAAGAAGTCATCTTTGGTGGGATAATCGGGCCAAATCTCTTCTATGTTTTCGTAGGATTCACCTTCGTCTTCTAACTCCTGCAAGTTTTCTATCACTTCCATCGGAGCTCCTGAACGAATGGCATAATCTATCAATTCGTCTTTGGTTGCCGGCCAAGGGGCATCTTCAAGGTGTTGTGCGAGTTCGAGGGTCCAATACATATTCTTAACTGATTAATGCGTTATAACGATAAATCTCCTGAATGGTTTAAGCCTTCATGGAGGGCGCGCAAAAATAACAAAATGAAACTCTAAAAAGCTAAATATTTCAACTATGTTTTTTTCACAATTTTGGATTCCATGGACTTTCGATCACTTTCATGTTCATTCCAAGGAATCGACTTAAGGTGAAAAGATAATCGGAGAGACGATTGAGATACACTACAATCTTTTCATTTACAGGTGATTCCTCGTTTAAATGGGTTACTAATCGTTCGCACCGTCGGCAAACACACCTGGCAATATGCGTAAATGAAACGGTGGTATTTCCTCCTGGTAAAATAAATGATTTTAATTCGGGTAAGAGCGATGTCATTCGATCTATTTCTTTTTCAAGCACTTCAATGTCTTCAGGGTTGATCTCAGGCAATTTCATTCTACTCTTCTCAGGATCACTTGCTAAATGTGATCCAATGGTAAATAAACGATCTTGAATCTCTAACAATATGCTGATACTTTGCTTGTCAATATCCTGATCACGAATCAATCCTATATAAGAATTTAATTCATCGACGGTTCCATAGGCTTCAATACGGATGTGATGCTTGGGAACTCGAGTACCTCCGATGAGG
>JBJXGU010000270.1:0-17272 GCA_046160245.1 Bacteroidia bacterium | reverse complement strand
ATAAGCTCAGTATTTTTTTGCTCTTTATTGTTGGATTTTTTGCTTTCTAAATTTTTTTGATTTAAAAAATATGCTGTATAAATTGTAATTGAAAGGCCTACCACTGCCAACCATGTACTATGAAATTTCCAATTATATTTATTGGAGTTGGAAATTGACATGTTGGTAATTACATGAGCTACTTCCTCACTAGAAACTATTGGAGCCTCATTTCTAGCAAGCTCAAAATAGTCGTTCAGTTTTTTTTCTACATTACTTTGCTCTTGCATGACTATGTCTTTTTGTAAACAATTAATTCTTTTTCGTTTTCGAGTATCAATTTTTTAAGCAATTCTCTTCCTCTATTAATTCTAGATTTTACGCCACTTATTGTTCCACCTTGAATTTTACATATTTCCTCTTGCGAAAATCCTTCAATCTCAAATAATATAATTGCTTCTCTTGTAGGTAACGAAAGTCTGCTTAAAGCTTTGTATAATTCTTTCACTTCGAATGAATGTGCTGTATTTATATCTTGTGGTGGCAATTGCAAAAGTTCATCATCATATTCTACATAGCGATTTCGTTTTTTATGTAAATCTGTAATTAATCGACTTGCAGTTTTGAATAAATAATAGATAAAAGATTCTTTTTTTTCAATTTTATCAAATTTTTCATAAACTCTCAACATGGTTTCATTTAAGATGTCTTTAACATCATCTTTATTATATACTGCGGCTTGAACATACCTCGTCAGTCGCACGTGCGAATTGTTGTAGAATCCCATAAACTCTTCCTGCTTTGAGGCTAAAGTTTTTTCCATAATTAGGGCATTGTTATTACGGTAAGATACTTTAATTGGGAAAAAGTTGCACAAACTAAAAATAAAAAGTTCCGCAATTTAACAAATTTCTCATTAAATTTGAACCGATAGGCAACAATGTATAGAGCGATCCTCATTAGTATAGTTTTTACGATGTTTCAAAAAGAAGCTTATTCTCAGAATATTGAGTTTCTAAGAGAAAATTTTCCGGCTATAGAAGCAGAGTTTAACGTAGCGCTGAATGCATTCAATTTAGGTAGAAAAAATATTTTAAAGGATCCCGTCAACTATTTGCAGGTTAAAGAGCAATTTGAGATCGCTTATCGTTTTAATCCATCTAATGCGGCACTTTGTTTTAACCTAGGTATTTGTTTGCTTGAATTAGGTGAAAAGGATAGAGCTATTAACCTTTTTATTAAAGCAAGAATATTAGATAATGAATTTAAAAACACGCTGAATTATTATTTAGGTAAAGGCTATCATTTGAACTCTCAGTGGGATAGTGCTCTCGTTTATTACAATAGATACCAACTGTCACTCGGCAAAAGAGAAGCAGAGGGAATGGAAATGGTTGAGAAAAGAAAGCAAGAGTGTTTTAATGGTATTTTGTTGAGTAAAGACACCAAAGATGTAACTATTCTTAATCTAGGCGATGCAATAAATACTGCGCTTGATGAATATACACCTTTTGTTTCAGCAAATGAAGAAAAATTGTTTTTTACTTCTAGGAGAATTGGTGCTTTAAAGAAGGGTAGAGAAGTTAATTCTGGTGAGTTGTTTGAAGATATTTATATATCTACAAAAACCGACAGTACTTGGGAGTTAGCCGTTGAAGCAGGCACTCCTATTAATACCAATTCGCATGATGCAGTTTGCGGCATTTTTCCTGATGGCCATACATTAATTGTATTTAAAGGAGATGTAAATAATGGGGATCTTTTTTTTGTTCGGTTTGAGAAAGGAGTGTGGGGTAGTTTAATGGACTTTGGGTCAAATGTTAATACGGAAGATCATGAATCATCAGCGTGTCTTTCTTATGATGAAAAAAAACTGTATTTTGTCAGTGACAAACTAGGTGGATTTGGAGGGAGAGATATTTATGTAAGTGCTTTTAATGATTCAACTAAAAGTTGGGATGTTGCTGTAAATTTAGGTCCCGAAATAAATAGCATATACGATGAGGAAGGTGTTTTTCTTCATCCTGATAATAAAACACTTTTTTTTGCTTCAAATGGTCCATTGTCTATGGGAGGATATGATATTCTAAAAAGTGAATTGAAAATGGATCTTTGGTCAAAGCCAGTTAACCTTGGCATTCCAATAAACACTCCTGACGAAGATGTTTTTGTTTCTGTTTCTGGAAATGGAAAAAGTATTTACTTTTCATCAACTAGACCATTGGGCTTTGGAGGGAAAGATATTTATGTTGCAATGTCAGATCGTGGATTGTTATCTCCTAATTTGTTTCTATTATCTGGTGAGGTGACAGAAGAAGAATCTGGAAAGCCCATCAATGCCACTATTGATTTGATTGATTTATCAACCAACCAAACAATTGGGGTATATAAAAATGATCAAAAGACAGGTAAGTATATTATTCCTCTTCCTGGAGGTAAAAATTATGGAACGGTTACTTATGCTGATGGATATATTTTTGAATCCGAGAATATAGATGTAAGTGATTCCGCGAAATTTAAAACGGTTGTTCAGAATAAGAAATTAAAAAAGGTAGAGAACGGATCGTCAGGAAATTTGAAAAATATATTTTTTGAAAAAGGTAGTTCAACACTGTTAAAATCTTCTGAAAGAGAACTGGATAATATTGCAATTTTTCTTCTTCAAAACCCGTCAATAAGTATTGAAATTAATGGACATACTGATAATTTAGGTGATCAGCAAAGTAATTTACTTTTGTCTCAACGGAGAGGCGAGGAGGTAAGTAAAGAATTAGTGAAAAGAAAAGTTTCTCTTTCCCGTTTATCGTGTAAGGGGTTTGGTGAATCACAACCTATTTCAAGTAATACTACTGAGGAAGGAAGAAAGACTAACCGAAGAATTGAATTCCGTATTTTCATACCTTAGGTGCTTGAGTCGAACATTTTTTATTTATTTTAATTTCAGTGCAACTTTTCGATGATGCTTTTGTCTTATAGAGATAGCACCATGTATTATGAAATTAAAGCAATTATTCTTAATTCTCGTTATCTTTCTGATAACTTCAGATAGAGTACACGCCTTAATTACTATAGATTCAGTAAATACAATTTTGAGTAGTTGCTCGAATAATGGAGTTGCAACGGTATTTGCAAAAAGCAGTTTGGCTGGACCTTTACTTTATGCCATAACTTCCGGACCAATCCTAGCTTCAATTCAGAATAGCAATGTTTTTTCTTCTCTTTATCCAGGTAGCTATAATCTTCGAGTTTATGATGTTAACTTTGATAGCTTAGATTACCAATTTCAGATTACAGGAAATTACCAACTGCCCGATTTTATTTTAAAAGGAGTAGATCCAACTTGTCCTGGATTTACGGATGGTAGTATAACTGTAATTGTTGATTCAACAAAGGGATTGGCACCTTACACTTTTGAGATTGTTTCACCAATAGTTGTTCCTTCTCAAGCTTCTCGTTTTTTCCCTAACTTAACTGATAACACTTATTTTGTTAGAGTTACTGATGCATGTGGAAATTACCAAACTCGAGTGGAAGTTTTATTAAATACTGGAACAGCATTGGATGTAAACACCTACATAGTTCCTGTGGTTGTTAAAATTGGCTGTGATACTATTAAGGTTTCATCAACATTATATCTCTATAAAGAAAAATGGAATCAGCCTATCACTGTTACTTATTCTACGCCTTTGGGTATTATTACCAAACAAGCAACTCTAAATGTTATTGATACTATTAATTATAATCCGGGCTATTTTGAAGTAGCTGATACCATTGCAGGATTAACTTATGGCGACTTTCTGAAAGTTGAATTTTCAGACGTATGTGGAATTACGGTGTCTTCGATAGTTGATACAATTGCACCCTTTGAGTTTGAGATTTTGTTTAGTCCTACAACAGTAAATTGTGTTTCTACATTTAGTGGTTCTGTTGAACTAAAACACTATCCTAATTACCCTTACCATTATTCGTACTCGATTCCTCCGCTCTCCTTTGTTTTAACTGATGTAACTACAGGCAATATAGTGGATTCGGGAAGGTGTATTTATCAATATTGTTCTATCTATTTAATTCCACAAGTTCCAGGAAATTTGTATAATTTAACAATTACTGATGGTTGCGGTGATGTATGGCAAGATGTTATTCTTTGGCCATCATCTGGATCTCCAGAGGTAAACATATATCCAAATTACGGATGCTTGGATTCAACGGCTTCTTTGGGTATTCAATGTTTGGGCTTTCAATCAGCTCCATGGATTACTTTTCTTTCAGGTCCACCAAATGCGGGGAGCACCAAGCCTTTTTATACCTATAACGATACCATCATTTATCCGCAGGTTTTTTTTGGATTAAACACACCGAGTTTTATAAGTGTAAAGGATTTTCCAAAAGGTTCATATACATTTCAAGTGGAAGATTCTTGTGGAAATATTGTTCAAGGGGTATTTGTTGTGGAAGATTTTATGCTTTCTAATCTTAGCTTTTCTTGGAGTGTGAAGCCAAGCTGTTTCAACAATAATACACTTTTTTACAACTTTGAGGAGGGTACAGGGTGTGCTGTTTATGCTTCAATAACCGATCTTGCAACTAACCAAGTTATAGTTCCTGTACTTAACTATTACGTAGATTCAATTTCGACATTGCCTATTGGGACTTATGCCTTAGAGATTTATTATTTAAACCATTTAGGTAATGGCCAATATTTTGATGGTGGTTTAGTCCATAGCGGAGTTTCATGTTGGGTGTTGCATGACACAATTAGGATACAACCCTATAACAGCAATTATTTTCTTACGAATAGTACTGTTTATTGTAATGGTACTTATTATCTTTCTATAGAAGTGGATTCCTCAAGAGGTGTTCCACCTTATCAATATGCGATAATTAGTGGACCTCAAACTTTTCCCTTGCAAGATTCTTCATTTTTCCAAATTTCAGGATTCGGGAATTATGTAATTAGTATGGAAGATGTTTGCGGAAATAATTATACGCAGCAAATTTCAGTGACATCCGATTCGCTCTCTCCAATAATTAGAGGTGGCTTTTTTTGTGAAGGAAATTTTGCTTCTCTAACTCTACCTTCATCTAATTATTTTACGAATATTTGGCATTTGCCCAATGGAAATACTTTTATTGGAGATTCTTTACTCTTTCAACCATTTATTTCAGCGGATACAGGACAATATTTGATTACAACAATTGTTTCTATAAATGGATGCCTCGATTCTATTGAGAGGGTCATTTATGTGTCCGGAAGAGATAGTGTTAATCAAGCATTCGCAATTTGCCCTGGGGATTCTGTGTTTGTAGGATCAAACGTTTATTATACCCCGGGAGTTTATTTCGATACCTTATCAACCGTTCTTGGTTGTGATAGTATATTAATTACAAATATTACTATTCAAACCGACCTTCTAGACAGTAATGCCGTTTCCATTTGTGCTGGAGATAGTATTTTGGTTGGCAGCAATTATTATTCAATTGCTGGAATTTATGTTGATACCATATTTACAACTGGAAATTGTGAAAAAATTATTGTCACACAGCTTACAGTGAACTCTTTTATTGATTCTATAAGTGCTGTCCTTTGTCAAGGAGATACTTTTATGGTGGGCAATATATTGCATTTGAATGCCGGAGTTTTCACGGACACGTTAACCGCCTCTTCGGGATGCGATAGTTTAATTGTAGTTGACATTTCCTTTAATCCTTTGATAATTGACTCCAACGCTTTTTCAATTTGTAATGGAGATAGTATCCTCGTTGGTAGCGTCTATTATTCAAGTTCAGGAACCTATATAGATACAGTTATAACAACAGGGAATTGCAAAAAAATTATGATCACGCAGTTAACTGTAAATTCAATTATTGATAGCATAAGTGCTACCATGTGTCAAGGTGATACATTTAAGGTTGGTAGTACTATTTATTTAACTTCAGGTATTTTTTCAGATACTTTGGCCGCCGTATCTGGTTGTGATAGTATAATAATTTCTAATCTTACTTTCATAAATGATGGATATAGCTATGTAATGGATACCATTTGCTTTGGTGACAGTGTTTATTTTGGGAACACTTATCTTAATGTTGCAGGTACTTATTATGATACCCTTAGTGCCTCAAACTGTGATAGTATTGTCGAATTTATACTTACAGTTTTACCAATCATCCCTTTAACGATTACATCTAGTGCCACAGTAATTTGGCCTGGCGAGACGATCGTATTAAACAGTACACTTCAATCGGGATGGAATTACTATTGGTATGGAAATGCAAATTTTGCTTCACCCTTTTCCAGTACTACAAATGCAACATTGGACTCAGTAGCTTGGATTTTTTTAACCATCACAAGTTTTAATGGATGCCAAGCTACCGACTCCATTTTATTAACTGTTGAATTTGAACAACCCAGTGATTCATGTAAGTTTGCTACTATTTTTATTCCAAATGCTTTTACACCCAATGACGATGGCATAAATGATTTATATGAAGTAGTAACAACTAATGTAACTGTAGAGAATTATAAAATATTTAGTCGCTGGGGAGAACTCATTTTTGAATCTTCTGATTATGAGAAAAAGTGGGATGGTAAATTCAAGAATGAAAGATGCCCGGCTGGGGTGTATGTTTATATTGTGGAGTACAAGAATTGTCCTGACGAGGTTGTAAAGTTTCGCAAGGGTTTTCTTACGCTATTAGAATAACAGATACCATTAAATAAAAAAAGTTTTTAAACAGAAAAACCTTTTAAACCAATTCCTAGTATATTTTAGTTCAAAGCTGCGACGTATTTTTTTGCCAAGACGATTTAAAAAAATCGTTGCATAGCCTTAGTCTACGGAACTATTTTTTTAAGAAGTATTGGTGAAAAAGGACTAGCAGATAGGGCTAAAATATACTAGGAGTTGGTATTACTCCATAAAAGATTTTAAATCACATTGACAACAACAGTAAGGCCAGTATCGACATCCGATTTACAAAACGAAAAAAGGCTGATTCATCGAACCAGCCTTTCAAATAATTTATAGGTTACTTATTTCGCAATAACCATTGGGAACCTCGATACAGAACCATTGCTTTCCGCAATAAGTGTATAATGTCCAGAAGTTAAATCACCAACTGGAAT
The DNA here is from genome assembly GCA_046160245.1 of Bacteroidia bacterium. Lineage (GTDB taxonomy): Bacteria > Bacteroidota > Bacteroidia > AKYH767-A > OLB10 > JAJTFW01. The sequence goes on along the minus strand of JBJXGU010000270.1, from coordinate 10,170 downwards.
AACAATTTCTTGTGCAAGACCAGTTAGGTACATGCTTTGCGATTTTACAATACGTCCTTGAACATCATAAATATTGAAATTAGTATTTCCCGCTTTAGAATTATTGAATCTTAGGTGAGCACGGTCAGTAGCCGGATTTGGATAAAGTGTAGCAGACGTTAATAATTCAGTCTCGTTGATTCCAACACTTAAGTTTCCAGTAACCAAGATATCATCAATAGCAATCAAATTATCATCAAATGCATCATGCAAAAATGCGATGTAGATGGTTTGTCCAGAGTATTGAGCTAAACTTACACTGAAAGGACGTAGCAGTCCAATAAATGCTGAGGAGTCAGCATCAAACTCTACGTATGTAGAATCAGCACCATGTTGGAAACCAGGAGTGAATCCATATAAGCTAAAGTCAAAGCCATTTGCTGCTACACCCGAAGTATATTCAGCTGCAGAAAAGAGAGTGTCTGTGAAACTAATTTCGAAATTGTCTGTCGTGGAAACCAGTACTTGGTATCCATCTAAATATCGTGGTGTTTGACGAGGAGCCGACTTCCAATTCAACACCGCAGCTCCATCTATAATTTGAATGGGAGGGGTGATGAAAAAATTTACACAAGCCGCTGGTGTATTAAACCAAGAGGAACTAAATACACAGCCGGTAGAATCAAAGCCACCAAATGCGTTTGGACTCCAAAACCAATTGCCTGGACGACCGTTGGCATCAGCTAGTCCATCTACATCATAGCTTACCCAAACAGTATCATTTCCATTGTTAAGTGTAAGCCAGTCGAGGGAATTGTCGACGTCAAAATTGTCGTAAAGTAAGGTGTCATTCTGCGCCTTCGCATAAAAGGCAGTTGACAATATAAATAATAAGAGAGTAATTTTTTTCATGGTGTGTGTTTTGAAAGGTAAAGATAAGAAATCTCAGGCCTTTTATCAAATAATTTCAGCAACTGTAAAAGTACTGCCCCCAACAAATATCAAATCCGCAGGAGCTGCGTTTAGTTTTGCAGCTTGAAGGGCAATTGTCACAGAAGTGTAAGTGTCGCCGTTTAAGTGGAATAGCTTAGCATTTTCTTGCAAAATTTTTGAAGAAAGCCCGCGTGGAATTTCTGCTTTACAAAAGTAGTAATGAGCGTGTTGCGGGAGCATTTTCAACATTTTACTAAGGTCTTTGTCATCAACAACCCCTAAAACGAAATGAAGTTTTTGATAGGGTATTTTTTCAATCATACTGAGCACTTCTTCCAATCCTTGTTCGTTATGCCCCGTATCGCAAATAATAAATGGATTTCTAGATAATATCTGCCAGCGACCTTTTAATCCTGTATTTTCTTTTACAGCCGAAAGTCCATATCGAATATGTTCATCAGAAATGGAATATTTTTCGCGGATTAATTCAATAGATTGAAATACGCCCAATAAATTTTTTAGTTGATATTGTCCCGTGAGATCACACGACACAGAATCTAAATATTTAATATTGTTTCTTAACACAGAAAATTGGATTCGATCTTCTAATAAATTATAATGCTGGATTTCGATTTTAAAATTTGCTTCTGCAAAATAAATTTCCGAATGTTTTTCTTTTGCGAGGTTGGTAAAGATGGATGTAGTTTCACTTTGTGTTTCACTGATTACGACAGAAACGTTTTCTTTGATGATACCACCTTTCTCTGCAGCAATTTTCTCAAGCGTGTCACCCAACAAATTCATATGATCCCATCCAATATTGGTGATGATGGATAATTCTGACTGAATGATATTCGTTGAATCTAGTCGACCTCCCAATCCCGTTTCGATCACATTAATATCTGTTTTCATTTCTTCGAAATAAGAAAAAGCCATAACAGTACTCATTTCAAAAAAAGAAGGATGGACTTCATCGTATAGCTTTTTGTTTTTCTGCACATAATTCGTCAACCATTCTTCAGAAACCATTTCTCCGTTAATTTTTATCCGCTCTCTGAAATCTTTAAGATGTGGAGAAGTATAAAGTCCAACGGTGTAGCCGGCCTCTTGTAGAATAGATGCGAGCATATGTGATGTACTTCCTTTTCCATTCGTACCCGCCACATGAATGCATTTTAAATGTTGTTGCGGATTTCCTAATGCGTTCGCTAAGGCTAGGGTATTATCTAAATTGGGTTTATAAGCAGCAGCTCCCACACGATGAAACATCGGTAAGGCTGAGAAAAGATAATCGATGGATTCTAGGTAATTCACAACACAAAAATAATCATCCTATTGGTATTTCGGTTACGAATTTCGATTGGTTACGAATTACGAATCGATACGAATGTACGAATTACGAATTCGCGAATCCACAAATCCACAAATCCTGTCCCTGAAAACTGCAGAAATTAATAATTCTATGTTAAAGTAACTCACTCACATAAACTTTAAAGAGCAACCTCGCAATTCCCTTGAAGGACTTCGCTTCGCCTTCAGAGCGCAGCAAATTTGCCAATTTTCCAACCTGCCAATTTACCAATTCCTTAGCGTAATATAAAATTAAAGGTAATGCTCCCTTTTTGCTCCTCAACTCCTTGCGGACTCGGACTAAATTTCGCTTTCCGGGCAGCTTCAATTGATTTTCGTACAAGGGTAGCGTTAGTGATGGTGCTTCCGCGTGCGGGACCATCAGCGCGTAAAACATTGCCGCTTTTATCAACGATGATTTCTATTACGACTCTGCCTTGTTCTTGTGAGCGATCTTCTAACCTCGGCAGACTTCTAAAATTTCTTCCTGTTAAATCAAATCCAATTCCGGCACCATCGCCATTTCCGCCGCCGCTTCCCGTACCGCTTCCTCCTCCGGATCCTGATCCTGTTCCATCGCCATTTCCACCACCGTTACCATTGCCTGTTCCGCCCGTTCCATTTCCAGGTTGTGTTCCTGTAGGAGAGCCTGAGCTTCCTTTTTTTCCGGGATACAAACTTCTTGGATCTGCTTTTCGTTCTTCTACTTTTGCTAATACAGGTTCTTTGATGATGGGTTTAGTAGTTGGTTTTATGTCTTTCTTTTTGTCAGGCTTCGGATCTTTTTTCTTATCAGGTTGATTGATCGCTACCGTTTCTTCAATATCAGATGTAATAATTTCATCGTCTTTGTTGATGGTAGTTTCTTGCGTCTGTGGAGTTACTGGTGGAGCATCATTAAATTCTAGTGTACCAAACTCTACAAAGCTACCGCCACCACCACCGCCTGCTAATCCTTCTTCCCAAGGTGGATTTTGAGAGGTGATGTACAAAAACATGAGCATGATAAATAATCCTGCATGAATCAGTAATGTTAAAAAAAGTGAACGGTATTGGTGCGCTTTCATTATTGACCCGGTTCTTTGGTAAGATTGGTAGCAGCTACCATTTTAATTTTATTCTTGTTTCCAATGTCTAATAGAAAAACGATTTCTTGCCACGGCACCGATTTATCTACTTTCAATAATGCAGTGGGATCAATTTGTCCGGCCACCGCTGCAGCAACCGCTGCTTCAACACCTTCTCGTGGAATTACATTTTGGTCAACAACAAATTGCAAGTCGGCAGTTACCGCAATAACTACCGGATGTTTCACACTCTGTATTCCGGTTTTCGAATTGGGCAAGAGTAATTTTAATACCGATGGCGTCGCCATGGTTGAAGTGATAAGGAAGAAAAGCAACAAGAAGAACATAATGTCATTCAGTGAATGACTGTATACTTCCGAAGCTGCTTTTTGTCGGCGTCTCAGGTTCATGGTTTAACAGGTTCTTCGAGTAAGTCTACAAATTGAACTGCACTAATCTCCATTTTATTTATCACGCGATCGATGCGTTGCATCAAGTAGTGGTAGAAAGAATATGCAATCATACCCACTAATAATCCTGAAGCACTGGAAATCATTTTTACATAAAGACCTCCAGAGATAGTATCAATCTCTAAACTGCTTTGCAATGAAATTTGATAAAAGATTTTAATTACTCCGAAAATAGTTCCTAAAAATCCAAACATCGGCGCAATACCTGCAATGGTTCCCAAAAATCCCATATTCTTTTCCATCAAAAATACCTCGAGCTTTCCTTGGTTCTCAATGGCCGATTCAATATCACGGATTGGCTTTCCTAAACGCGCAAGTCCTTTGTCGATCATCCTGGCAATCGGACTATCCGTCGCTTTGCATAAACTTCGGGCAGCAGGAATATTTCCTTGGTGAACTTGATCTCGAATTTGATTCATGAAGTTTTGATCGAGGCGACTGAATTTCATGATCACAAAAAGACGTTCGAAGAAGATGTAAAAGGACAAAATGCTAAGGAGAGCAATCGGGTAGAGTATGGGTCCACCTTTGCTGGCCATCTCCCAAAGCGACATACTTTGTTCGGTTGGAGCGGCAGGAGGAAGAGCAGCCGCGGCTTGAGTAGCAGTATCGGTCAGCGTAGATGTAATCTGAAGAAGTATTGACATAGAATGCGGAATTTACGATTTTAAGAATGTGTAAAGGTAGAATTCCGATAGTCGATGTATTTTTAGGTTAGGTGCAATTGCTAACAATATCATGTTAACAAGGATATGCTGTAAACGAAGATGAATGTGGAATATTGCGGGTGAAATTGGAGGAAAGTCTTAAAAGTTGAATAATCTAATTTCCATTATTCCAAAAACTACATTTGTCCTACCCGCCAAAATTCTGATCCCGATAGCTATCGGGACTGAATTCTTAATTCAGAATTAACTCTCCTCAAACCATCCCGAATACATCAAATAATTATTCGCAATGCCTTCAATTAATGTTTTGGTTTGTTCCGCATCGATAGTCTTTACTTTTTTTGCTGGAACACCTGCATAAATAGAACCTGATTCAACAATGGTATTTTCAAGTAGCACAGCGCCAGCAGCAATGATGGAGTTGGAATGCACAACGCAATGATCCATCACAATGGCGCCCATGCCCACTAAAACATGATCGTGTAAGGTGCAACCATGCACCAACGCATTATGACCTATTGAAACATTGTTTCCAATAACCGTTGCCGCTTTTTGATAGGTACAATGAATGACAGCACCATCCTGAATGTTTACTTTATTTCCAATGCTGATGGTATTCACATCTCCTCTCACTACGGCATTAAACCAAACACTGCAATCGTCGCCCATCACTACCTGACCTACAACGGTGGCGTTGTCGGCAATAAAACAATTTTTTCCAAACTGAGGGTGAACTCCATGTACTGGTTTTATGAGAGGCATTGTATGAATATTAATTTATATCTTTCTTGATAAATTTTTTGAAAGCGAGATACTCTGCTTTATTGATGACATGTTGCACAGATTCTTCTCCGAAAACATCATTGAACTTGTCAAATTTTAATCCGCATTTTTCCAAAACACGAAGCGAAGCTAAATTCGCTACGGCGGATCGTCCAATAATTCGAGTCAATTCTAAATCTTCAAATCCATGTTGAATACAACGATTCGCAGTTTCTGTTGCATACCCTTGACCCCAATATTTCTTGAAGAAGCGATAACCAATATCCACCTCTCTGTCTTGGGGTAGATACTTTAATCCACACCAACCTAAAATGGTTCCATCTTCTTTATTTTCTACCACCCATCTACCCATGCCATATTTTTTATAGGCATCGTATTTTTTCAAAAACTCTATAGCTGCCATTTCACTCTCAAAAGGTGCATCGCCCGTGTATCGTATTACATCAGGATCGAGATTGAGTAAATAGAAGACAGGTCCATCTTCGGGCTGCATTTCACGCATTTTACAGCGTTGAGTTTCGAGGACGTATTTCATGGTCAGTGTCGGATAAATCGTTTACCTGTATTGATACTAAAATCACTATTACTAAATCGGATGGTGTATAAGCCCCTACAAAATGAGTTAGGTGGAAATGAAAAATAAAGTGTGCCCACTTTCGAATGAAAAATTGAGCTCAGCACTAATTTTCCATCGTCACTAAATACTTCCATGCGCATTGGTTCTATTATGTTATTACTAAAGCTACACCATATGATTTCATCACCTGCCGGGTTGGGAAATAATTCAACATGGAAAACAAATTTATCCGGACTAACTTGTATTGGAGATGATAATTGAGAAAGTCCATTGCTTTCGAAAACATTTAATCGGTACCATGTGTTAGTATCCAGTAAAGCAGGGTCAGGCCATGAGTAGTCAGATATAATTCCCAAACCTCCCAGCCCATTTTGAGTACCAGCATAATTATAAACGATGGCATCGGTGGATTTTTCGATGTTGAAATAATCTACACCTACTTCATTCATGGTGGTCCATCTTAGTAGAGCATTTAATCCTATTCTTTCGCCTGAAAAAGAAAGCAGTTCATACGCAAGTGAATTTGCATTGCGCGTAAACCAAATGGGCGCTGTCCAAATTTTATTCCCATCTGCCTGGGTAATTTCGGCAAAGTAATAATAGGTAGAAGCGAAAGGAATAACATGCGTGTAGTTCATCGAATCAGCAAAGGTGGCTAAGTATAAAATGGTGGCGCGAGTACCACTTCCGGGAACCCCAAAATAAATTTTTATACTGTCGATGTTTTCATTGTCGGGATCATCTACTACGAGCTTTATTTGCGGGTCTTGATTGGCACTGCAAATGGTTCCCATACCAAATCCACTTACCGAAAAATGAATTTTTGCATTCCAATCATCCGAAGCATAAAAACTTCTTCTGCGAAACGCTTGCATGATCGACTTACGGTTAAGACTATCCGTAATTACAACCGTTCTGCCCGGATGTGATCTACCAAAATTTATATTGTGATTGTCGTGATCAAATCCTGGCGCTACATGATACCCTACTTTTAATAAATCAAGGTAACGTGATAAATGTGTAGAAGAAGGTAAATCGTTATACGTTGTATCCGTCGAGAAAGCAGGGCCACTCTTTATAGCTAATCCAACAATGGCCGAATCCCACAATGCATTGTAAGGGTTGTTTTGAATTCCGCCAAAATCGGTCGATTCCATATGAGCAAGGTATGCAAATGCGCTGTCTCCTCTTGCGGCGACCATGTTGAATAATGAATTGTAATCCGATTGTGCATTAAAAATATCATAGTTTCCGGCTTCCCATCCAATCAAACTATCAATACCATAAATGACAACGTGTCCACCCGTACTGATGATTCCCCATTCCATTCCGTACATGGTTGGAAATACTCCTTCCAGATTGGTGGAGTCGGCTTCAGCAATTCCTTTGTGATAATCGGGACGTTGCATGCCTGCGCCCGCATGATTATGGTCTGATATTCCCCAAAAATTTACGTTCAGTGCTTTCGTTTGTACATATTCAAAACAAGATTTTGCAGTTAAATAGTTTGGATCATTGGCCATATTTCCATCCGAATATTCGGAATGGGAATGAATATTTCCGAACCAAAATTGGCTTTGAGCATTCCCGTTACTCACAACAAATAAAAAGAGCATACTAAAACCTACCTCCTTTAGATTTGAAAAAAGGGGGGCAAGTAAGCTTATTAATTTCTGTCGAGTCTTGGTCATTTTGTCTTGGAGCTATTGAATAACAATCAAATGCGAATTAATGAGTCGCTTTCTTTATGAAATTAACATTTAAATATTCTGATTGTTTACAAGCTATATCAAAATTACAGTAATTTTTTATAATTCTCTTCCTCCATGGATTACTTTTGCCAAAGATTTTTGTAGTTTAACCAACTGAAATATGAAATTCCCACGAATGAATCTTTCGACAAAGCGAAGAAGTGTAAAATATGTGTTGATGGTAGGGTGTCTCCTTTTTAGTGGGATCATATCTGCTCAAACTTTCAATAATCCATCGGGTTCAAAGAGGATAAGCGGTGTTAACAAGAAGCCGATGGTTCAAACCATCGACAGAAGGTCTGTACTTATCGATAGCTTGGCTTCTTTTGTGGATTATATTTTAGTCCAACAAGATTCATTGAAGCAAACGATGCGTTCGCAAAAAGAGCGTTTAGATTCTAGTTATTCCGCACTTGAAGAAGTGAGTGCAGAAAATGTAAAGCTCAAGGAGTCGCTGAAAGATGCTCAGGGAGATACTTTACAATCGAATCATACCAACTCAATTCTTTTTATTTTTAATGTGATCGTCGGAATATTTTTATTGATCGCTTTGTTGTGGATGTTTATGAAGAAGAAGAATGATGGCGATAGTGGGGATGATGAAATATCAAAGAAATCAAAAGGGAAGGAGAGTAAGGATGAAAATTTCGATCACAAACTGGATCGAATTCAGAAACTTGGTTCTTTGAGAGATAAAGGATTATTGACTGATGAAGAATTTAATTTGCAGAAAAGTCAAATTCTAGGAGAGTAAAAAATAGGAGGGGAAAGGAAGATGCGAAGTATAAGTTCACAGTTTAGAAAAGTAACTCCGGTACTCCTCATTTCCTGGATTGTCACAACGTTGGCATTGCTTATTTCCATTTTTGTAAGTATCAATAAAGATATTGAACTGGATAATTTTACGCAAGATCCCAATGCGCAATTCAATGCGCCATTTTATATTGGTTTCTTTTCGAATCTGGGAATTATGATATGGAGTGCTGCCTTAACGATTTGCTTTTATGCAGCGTGGCGCACCGATAGTAAAACAAATAAGCGAGCTCAAGAATTTTTAATTTTTAGCGGGTTAATCACGATGTTGATGACCTTTGATGATTTGTTTCAATTGCACGAATTAGTTTTCCCGAAGTATTTAAGTATTTCTGAGAACATGGTGTACCTCACATACCTCAATATTTACATGATTTATTTTATTCGTTTTAGAAGACAATTATTGAATTCTGATTTTATTGTTTTAGGAATTGCATTCTTCTTGCTTGGATTATCAACCATCATTGATATTCTCCCGCTTCCTATTGAAAAAGATACTTTTTTAGAAGACGCCATAAAATTATTAGGCGCGATCACTTGGTTAATTTATTTTGTGCGCACTGCCGATGAAGTGGTGGAGAAAAATAATTTGAAGTAGTTGCCCTCGAGAGCCTCAGGCAACAACTAGTAGCCTTCGAGAGTATCAGGCAACAAGTAGCTGCCCTCGAGAACCTCAGGCATCAAATACTATTCTAATTTATTTTATTTAATGTTGACCGAGGGAACTCGCGGTCAACACTTATTTCAAAGCCCCCTCTTTTATACTTTCCACCACCGCTGGATCCAAGAGAGTAGAAGTATCTCCTAAATTATCCATTTCCCCTTCTGCAATTTTTCTTAAAATTCTACGCATGATTTTTCCAGAGCGTGTTTTAGGAAGACCGCTAACAAATTGTATTTTGTCTGGCTTTGCTATGGCGCTAATCATTTTTGTGACGATGGAAAGTATTTCGATTCGGCTTTGATTGGGGTCTTCTAGTACATGGTCACAAATTACGTAGGCATAAATTCCTTGCCCTTTAATTGGATGGGGAAATCCGACTACCGCCGATTCGATCACATGCGGATGTTCGTTGATGGCATTCTCTACTTCGGCGGTACCAAGGCGATGTCCGGACACATTGATGACATCATCCACACGTCCAATAATTCGGTAATAATGATCATAGTCTCTCCGGCATCCATCTCCCGTAAAATATAAATTGGGGTAGATAGAAAAATAATTCAATCGACAACGTTCATGATCACCATAAGTGGTTCGAATCATACCAGGCCAAGGGAATTTTATACATAAATTTCCTTCTACATTGATGCCTTTTATTTCATTGCCTGCACCGTCTACTAAAATAGGTTGTATGCCGGGTAGAGGAAGTGTCGCGAAGGTAGGTTTAGTAGGAGTGATGTGTGCCAAAGGAGAAATCATGATTCCACCTGTTTCTGTTTGCCACCATGTATCGACAATTGCACATTTACCTTTTCCAATTTTTTCATGATACCAGTTCCAAGCTTCTTCGTTGATGGGTTCGCCCACCGATCCTAATGTTTTCAAGGAATTGCACGAAGTCCTGTTGCAATGCGAGGAATATCGCGACCATGCGGTAGTTGTCGAGGGCTACTTCCTGCCGTACGAGAAACCAGCAACCAAGCCGACCGTCGTGGAAGTTCTTGGCCCTGCTTATCATGGGCTGAGTCGGGATGTGCACATCGACAATGAGGTGCTCGAAAACGAAGAGGTTGACGAGAAGGACGAGATCCTGCGCCAGGGCGAGGAGGAGAAGC
>JBJXGU010000269.1:0-3662 GCA_046160245.1 Bacteroidia bacterium | reverse complement strand
TATTGGTGTTCCTGTTCGTTCTTCCAACAGTATCGATGGATGGGATTCTATACTTTCCATTCTGCAAATGCCAAATGGAGTTCCTGTAGCAACAGTAGCGCTGAATGCTGCAAAGAACGCAGGAATTTTAGCAGCTCAAATTGTATCGGTGCAAGATCCGGCCTTGTTGAATCGTATTGTGGATTATAAAAATTCTTTGAAAAATAAAGTGCTCGATGCTGCATCAAAAATGGAAAAAGCAAATGCAAAGGCAGTAAAGAAAGTAGTACCTATTAAAAAAACAAAAAGTAAAAAATAATTAATCTAATTCTTATCATCCTTTCCTTTTTCTAGAGGGGGATTTAATCATTTTGTCATGAAAAAAAATGCCATGTGGCAGCACATACGATGTGTTGTCTTTATTCTTCTTCCAAATAATTTAAGTGCTCAATCGGATTTTATTCCCGATCAAGTAGCCGGTGCAAATTGCTTTTTGTTTTCTCAACATGCAGGTTCTTCAGCCTTTGGAAATCCTTCCATGCCCGACACCAGCACTGCTTTTTCTTTGGGAACGTATTCTGCTTCTTCTTTTTTGGTGAAGGAGCTGAGCGAATATGGAATTGCATTCACCACCCGAATTTTAAGGAATAGTTATTTCGGAGGTGGATACCGTTATAAAGGATATTCCCTTTACAATACAAGTAAAGCAACATTTTCTTTTAGTCGATTTTTTGGAAAAACTTTTTCCGCGGGAATTCGTGTTGAACATTTTAGTATTCGGCAAGGAGAAGGATATGGGAAGCAACAATTTTGGAATGTACGTGCAGGAACTACTGTGCGACTCAGTCCAAAGCTCTATGCATCTACCTACCTCGGTGTTCCATTAAAGCAAAGTGATTCGGAAAGTAAAACGCCTTTTCACTTTGGTGTCATGTATCGATTTTCAGATGTGTTTGCTTGCATTATTGAAAGTGAAATGTCAGGTTCTACACCTACACTTCGAACGTCTTTGCGGTATCAACCTTCTCCCCGAGTTGAATTTATAGGAGGAATTGGAGGAAAGCCACTCAGTACATCTTTTGGATTTGTTTTGGAGTGTGGGTCCATGAAAATTGCAATAGCCACAGCCTATCGACCCGTTTTTGGATTTAGTCCGGCAGTGGGAATTGATTTCGCTACTCCATCCAATAAATAACGTTAACGGCTATGAGAAGAATTGTTTTAGTTGGATTTATTTTTAATTGCTGGAGTTATTGTGTCGCTCAAACACCTATTACCTTAAGTGAGTCGGCAATTGAAACACAAGCTGAAATGCAAGGCAGTAATGAAGGTGGGGAAGTGATCGATCCCGGACAAGATTATTTTTTGAATTTAAATGCTAATGATATTGCAGAAATTGCAAGTTCGCCGATCTTAAGTCCGGAACAAGCTCAAGCTATAATTGCACATCGGCAAAAGTTTGGGATACTCTTGGCCATGGAAGAGTTGCAAGTGACAGGTGCGTTCGATACTTCTTATCTGAGGAAAATTAAACCGTTTGTTTTTTGTGGACAGCCATTAGTGGATGAGCAATTTAAATTCTCTGCATTACTAGCCAGTGCTCGAAATGAAGTCTTGATTCGTTTTAGAAGGAATCTACAGGAAAAAAATGGGTACAATAAAGACGGAATATTTCCCTTTTATCAAGGAGATCCCAATCAATTAATGTTTCGATATCGGATGCGTGCGGGAAACTATTTTAGTGCAGGTATCGTGATGGAAAAGGATCCAGGAGAAGTCTTGTTTGCCTCGAATAATGGGGGGAGAATGGATTATTTTTCATGGCATGTTTTTATTCGCCCCAATCGAATAATTCGCTCCATTTATTTTGGCGATTATCAATTTCAGTTCGGTCAAGGCTTGGTAGCATGGAATGGATTGTCACTCGGAAAAAGCGCTGAAGTGAATCAGTTTTTCAGAAGAGGTATGGGATTTAGACCGTATGCTTCGGCTGGAGAAGCAGGATACAATAAAGGCGTCGCCACTTCTTTAGCTTTTGATAATTGGAGTTTAGATGTTTGGGGTTCTTATCGTAAGTTAGATGCAAGTTTATTTCCTGTGGATACAACTTTTAAAAATTTTGAGGTAAGTAGTATTATTGAAAGCGGATTACATCGAACCTATGATGAAATCAAGAAAAAAGCGTTGATTTCTAATTTATCTTCAGGTGTACATCTACAATGGGAAAAAGCTCGAATTCGAAGTGAATGGACCGTGCATCAACAGTATTTTAATTATCCCTTGTGGCCAGGAGATGATCCTTATGAAATGTATGATGCAGATGGAAAATCTTTTTTAAATGCAGGATGGGCCGTTCGTTATTTATTTAACAACACTACGGTTTATTCAGAGGTAGCTGTTGATCGGCAAATGGATAAATCATTTGTTGGAGGATTGTTGCTGATGCCCGACAATCGTTGGACCATCAGCTTGCATTTGCGAAATTATGGAAAGAAGTATCAATGTATTTCCTGTGATGGTTTGAGAGAGGGCAGTAAGACGCAAAATGAAAATGGAATTCTTTCAGGATTCAGTTGGCAAATCCATCAGCAACTGCGATTACAAGGATACTTGGATCAATTTTATTTCCCATGGTTGCGGTATACTACTTCAAGTCCATCCAAAGGAATAGAATGGCTTTCTCAGCTAACCTATATTCCTGCACGAACTACGGAAGCGTATCTACGCATAAAAGAAGAAGTAAAAATGGATGATATAGCGACTAACGGTTACGACGTACCGAAAGAGGTGAAAAAATTGAATGTTCGCGCCAATGTGCAATGGATGTATACTAAGAATTGGGAGTTTCAATCACGATGTGAGTGGGTTGGATTATCACAATCTTTAGGTAAATCCAATGGATTGATGTTTTTTCAGGAAGTTAGGTACAAGCCATTAGGGAAGCCATATAGTTTGGCAATTCGCTGGTCGATGTTCCAAACCGACTCGTATGAAACACGAATTTATAGCTATGAACAAGATATGGTAGGCTCTTTTAGTCTGCCAGCCTACTCAGATGAAGGCCATAAATACTACATATTATTGCGATATCGACTTCTTAAGGGGTTAGATGTGTGGATTCGATACAGTAAAAGTATTGTCATGCAAAATGCTACGGCACAAGACGTTGATGCCTCACCTAGAGAGGAATTGAAGACTCAAGTAAGGTGGCAATTCTAAGTTTTACTTTCATTTTATTGGGAAAATCGAATTTAAGCAAATTGGCCTTTAATATTAGGGTTGTAACCCTTAAATTCGCAATCACACAATACCTAACTAATTACTATGAAACTTAGATTACTCACTATTGCTCTCTTTCTATCGACTTCAGGGTTGATGATCCCCTCAACTGTTCACGCAGGAACAGGAGGTTATTCAATTCCTTCAGGGATTACTACTTCAGATTATATGGCACGAACCATCATCTTTCGTGTGAAACCAGAATTTCGATCGATGTGTTCTGTAAATAGAATTGAATCCACACCAATTAATAAAATCTTGGCTGGACTTGGGCAAACACAACTCTTCAAAGTTTTTCCAAATCATCAACCTCCTGCAACTCCAATCAATGAGCGAGGACAAAAATTGGTGGATCTTTCTTTGATTTACGAATTGCATTATAGTGCCGACTTGGATATAGTAAA
>JBJXGU010000268.1:0-14214 GCA_046160245.1 Bacteroidia bacterium | reverse complement strand
ATTTTAGCGGAACAACCATCGGCAGGAATTGAATTACTAAAATTACATCTTTCCAAAAGCGACAACGTTGTATTTCCCATGGATAATACTTCCGCGCTCCATTTAATGAGTCAGCATTCTTTCGAATCTTATCGAAAAGCAAAGCGAATGCGTTTAGGCACGAAAAGAGATTGGATTCCATCTGCGATCTACAGTCGGATAGGCGGTAATCTGGGGTAACTTAACTTGTCCAATTGTTTATGATGCATTTTCTCGAAATAAAAAAATATATTCGTAACGTCAATTGGAAATGTCGTTACAGGAGCTTTATACAACATATGGTAAGTTGGTTTATAACTTATCGCTGCAGTATGTTCAAAACAAAGAGGACGCGGAAGAAATCACACAAGATGTTTTTGTTGCCATACATCAATCCATCCATAATTTTAAAGAGCAAAGTAAAATCTCTACCTGGATTTATCGCATAACTATTAATAAATCGTTGGACTTCATTCGATCAAAGAATCGAAAGAGACGATTTGCCATCTTAACTTCTCTTTTCTTTGGGGATGGAAGTGAGGCGCATAAAGAAACCAGTCATTTTAACCACCCTGGAGTTTTATTGGAGCAAAAGGAGAAACTCCAGCACCTCTATGACTTAATAAACCAACTTCCTCCTAATCAGAAAACAGCACTCATCTTGAGCAAATTGGACTCAAAAAGTCAACAAGAAATCGCTGAAATCATGAATTTAAGTCCAAAAGCAGTGGAATCACTCATCCAAAGGGCGAAAACTGGACTCCAAAAAAAATTAAAATTAAACGAAGGAAAACAATAGTTACGACGTCTAACCCCAAAGTATCATGTCACAAAACAATCTAAATGATTTCCTAGATCCGCTCAACGCGGTTGAAAAGGTGGAAGCTTCCCCTTTTCTCTTTTCCAAAATAGAACAGAAAATACTCTTCATTCGCGAAAATACTGTTTCCAAAAAAATGGGGTGGGCGCTCATTACCTCCACAAGCATGATAGTACTTCTCAATGTATTTATTTTGACTCAGTCGTCATGGTTGCCTAAAGAAAAAAACAATCTTTTGCAGACGCTACAAATACAAAATAATAACTCCCTTTATCCATGAACAAGAACAAACTGATACGCATCATCGCTGTGGTGCTCTTGCTCACGAATATTGCATTGGTTTCCTTTATCTTCTTACAAAAACCAAAGCATCCAAAACGGGAAGGGCCAAGAAACATCATTATCGAACGATTACATTTTGATCGTAACCAAATTCTTAAATACGACCAGTTCATCACCCAACACCGAGCTAAAATTAAGCAAAAAGAAAAGGAGATGATCGCATTAAAAAACATACTCTATTTACAACTGTTGGAAGAAAACAATTCATCCACCATTGATTCCTTACAAAATAGAATTGGATCGGTGCAAATTGAAATTGAAAACATACACTATCGCCACTTCGATGATATTCATCGTTTGTGTAACGATGATCAAGAGAAATATTATGCAGAATTGGTAAATGAAATAGCGCAACTTTTCTCTAGCATAGAAAACCTCCTCCTCATAAATGATGAAATACGGTTTCCTCCTTTATTTATTATTTTCACACAACATTGGTGTTGCGCAACGCGTAAATATTTCTTTCAGCGCAGTAATGGGAGGAAAAGAAATTCGTTTAAATAGTGCTTTTATAAATAACGAAAAGGATTCACTTCAAATTAACCAACTTAAATTTTATATTTCCAATGTCCAATTTCTTAAGAACGATGAAATTGTATTTACTGAATTAAACAGCTATCATCTCATCGATTTTTCACTGCCTGCATCTACTTCCCTCTCCATTAAAACTTTTCGGACTATTACTCACAACTCCATTCGATTCTATTTGGGCATCGACAGTTTAACGAATGTTTCGGGAGCGCTGGGCGGAGATTTAGATCCCACCCATGGTATGTATTGGACCTGGCAAAGTGGTTATATTAATTTTAAGATGGAAGGTCATGCCAATAAAAGTGAAGCTGCATCAACCGAATTTCAGTTTCATCTGGGTGGCTATCAACAGCCTTTTAATTGTCTGCAACAAGTGCAACTTAATGTAGCCGACGATCAAATTAATTTAGTACTAAACATTGATCCCTTTCTTCGCACCATCGACTTCTCAACACTTCATCAAATCATGTCGCCTTCACAAAAAGCAGTGGAGCTTTCCGAACTGGTAGCTAAAAATTTTAAGGTGAAAAAGAATGACTAAGTATCTTTCCATATTGCTCCTGCTACTGATCACGGCATTTACACGCCACGATACCAATTTTTTGTATCCACCATCTTGGCCAAAACCGGTCTATAATTTTTCTAAAAATCCAATCGAAAAAAACAAAGTGAATTTAGGCAGAGTCTTGTTTTATGATCCTATTTTATCTGAAAACAATTCCATCTCCTGTGAAAGTTGTCATTCACCATACAGTGCCTTTACACATATTGATCATGCGTTGAGTCACGGTATTTACGATAGCATCGGCACCAGAAACTCGCCTGCATTGATGAACCTGGCTTGGAAAAAATCATTTATGTGGGACGGCGCCATCAACAATTTAGATATGCAAGCGCTGGCTCCTATCACTCATCCCTTGGAGATGGGCAGCTCCATAAAAAATGTGGTTACCAAACTCCAAGCTTCTAAAAAATATCGTCAACTTTATTTTCATGCTTATGGTGATAGTATTCCGACTGGTGAAAAAACGTTAAAAGCGATCAGTCAATTTTTACTCACCTTAGTAAGCGCCAATTCAAAATACGATAAAGTAATAAGAGGTGATGAAAAATTTTCTCTTCAAGAAAAAAACGGATATGCCCTTTTTCAAAAAAACTGTTCGTCCTGCCATCGTGAACCCTTGTTTACCAATGATGAATTTGCAAATAACGGATTGTCTGAAAACTCGGTATTGAATGATAGAGGAAGAATGAATATTACATTGGATTCCATGGATGCCTTCCAATTCAAAATTCCTACACTTCGAAACATTGAATATACTTTCCCCTACATGCACGATGGTCGATTTAAGAAATTATCGGAAGTATTGAATCATTATACCACTGGAATTATTCAATCAAAAACATTAGCGCCTGAGTTAAAAGAGAAAATCAAAATCACTGAAAATGAAAAAGTAGATCTCATCAGCTTTCTATTAACTTTAAGTGACAAAGAGTTTGTATTTAATTCCAATCATACTTATCCCAAAGAAATTATTTCCTCTATCGCGAAGGATTAATCCAAATTAAACGACTAAAGTTACTATACCCTAAAATAAACAAAATGAAAAAAGCAATTGTATTCCTTCTCTTTGCGTTCAGTCATTGTTTCCTGCAAGCCCAAACCAATCCAGTCATCTTATCGTGGTTGCAAAACAATACCATTACCGCTCGACATTATGTTGCCGGAAATTCAACGCCCATCAATGACGCCGCTTTAGTTAATGTGCAGATGGTACAATACAATACCACTAATGTTTATATCCGCACAACCGGATTACCCAGTTATGTAACCGGTCCTTTCTTAGATGGTAATCCATCTCTTGCTACGAATCAAAATGCGATTTTTCGTTTCCCATTAACACCGGTTCAAAATACGGGGAATGCTGTTACCACTACTCCTGGAAATATTGGTCTTTTCATAAATGGTGTTGCGTTATTTGATTATAGAGACGGTGTAGCATGGAATGCAACTACGAATGCACTTTGCGGAGGACCTGGAAATCCACCTTGTCCAGGAGGAATGGGAGCAACGCAAGCATGGAATCGTGATGCCATTGTTGCAGAAAAAGGAGGCTTTGATTGTGCTAAAGCACATCCAGCGATGGGAAATTATCATCATCATCAAAATCCAAGCGCCTTCAATCTTGACTTGTTAGTAATTTCTACTGTTTGCAATTTATACAATGCAGATGGGCTTTATGTTATCGATAGCACTACACATTCTCCACTCATTGGTTTCGCTTATGATGGCTTTCCCATTTATGGTGCTTATGGTTATCAAAATGCAAATGGCAGTGGACCTATTGTTAGAATCAAATCGAGTTACCAATTAAGAAATATTACTACGCGTACAACAAGTCCGACGGGAGGTGCCGTTACTGCAGGCCCGGTGGTGAGTACCACGTATCCTTTAGGTTACTTTAGAGAAGACTATGAATACATTCCAACCACAACTGCGACTCCCGATTATTTAGACGAACACAATGGTCGGTTTTGTGTGACTCCGGAATATCCAAATGGAATCTATTGTTACTTTGCTACTGTCGATGCCAACTGGAATTCTGCGTATCCTTATGTTGTGGGACCTACATTTTATGGAACACTAGTAGCTGCAAAAGTTACAACTGTCCCTGCCGGAACTACTACTTACGTACCCAGCCCCTCCTCAATCATTGAACAAGCAAGCGCAGAAATAAATATAAATGTATTTCCAAATCCTGCCAGCGAATTATTGGTAGTTCAATTGCTGGATTTAAATCGCGAAGACACTGAATTAGCCTTATACGACCTCAATGGGAAACTCATTGATAAAACGGTAGTGTATCCAGGAGCCACGATTGGATTTTTTGATACGAAAACATATTATGCAGGCAGTTATATTCTGAAAATTTCAAACACGACAGGAATCACCACAAAAAAAGTGGTAGTTACGAAATAAGAGAAAAGCCAAAACAACTCTTATAAAGCTGTGTTCATCTTCTTTTATTAAAGATGAATGCGGCTTTTTTGTTTCATTACATTATATACCTTTACATTTAGCTTCTCTCATAAAAAAGATGTCTGCTAAGAAAACCACTACTTCAACTCCAGCTATTACCATAGAGCCATTAACTAAAAAGAATTGGGAAAAGTTTTCAGCTCTATTTGGTGATAATGGCGCTTGTGGAAATTGTTGGTGTATGTATTATCGATTGTCAAAAAGTGAGTTTCAGGAAGGGAAGTATGATGATGGAAATATGCAAGCGATGAAGGATCTCGTATTTTCAAATCAGCCAACAGGTGTATTGGCTATTCATGAAGGAAGAGCCATTGCTTGGTGTGCATTTGCTCCGAGAGAAGATTTTGATAAACTAAAAAAGTCGAGAGTGCATAAGCCCATCGACGATCAAAAAGTTTGGTCGGTGCCTTGCACTTTTATTCATAAAGACTATAGAAGGCAAGGAATTTCTGTTGCGTTATTGAAAGGATTAATCCGCTATGCAAAAACGGCCGGAATAAAAATTATTGAAGCTTACCCAACAATTCCTACTCAAGAGAAGTTGCCCGATTCCTTTGCTTGGATTGGTCTATACAAATCATTTGACCGAGCCGGTTTTAAAATTGTTGATCGCACATCAAAGTATCGACCCATGGTTCGCTATGAGCTTTAATATGAAACTTTTTGCATAAAGTATTGTTAGTAAAATTAAGAGCTAAAAAATAACACAAATCGCTTTCTTTGCATTCCGATTCATCATTCTCTTTATTCGAAACTATGCCCTCTAAAAACTTTAAAACTATTCTGATCTGCTTATTCATTTTTAAAAGTGCGATCAATTGCTCAGCTCAAAAATCAGATATTGGGAATTGGTTTATCTATTTTGGAAATCAAGCGCTCACTAAAAAATTAAATTGGCACAATGAAATACAATATAGAAATTACAACTTTGCAGGAGATTTACAACAGCTTTTGCTAAGAACGGGCATAGGCTACAATCTTTCCGAAAACAACAACAACTTATTGCTTGGATATGGATACATCCATTCTGAACAATATATAAAAAATTCAGAGAGCAAGACGGATAGTAAAGAACATCGCATCTTCCAACAATTCATTACCCGACAAAATTTTGGTCGATTCTATTTACAACATCGATATCGATTAGAAGAAAGGTTTATGAAAGACGATATTTTATATCGCTTTCGTTATTTCTTAGCCTTGAACATCCCGCTCAATAATAAAACCATGGTTAACAATACGGTCTATTTTTCAGCTTATGATGAAATATTTGTTAATGGTCAATCCCCTGTATATGATCGGAATCGTTTGTATGGTGGATTAGGGTATTACATTAACAAAAATTTCAAATTTGAGCTGGGATACATGTCTCAAATGCTAGAAAACACACAGCGTAGTCAATTTCAGATAATTCTATTTAATAATCTGTCCTTTTCTAAATAATAGCCATTAGTAGTAACTTTAAATTTTGCAAAACGAGTCATCCGAAAATGTAAAGGATGTGATTTTACCTTCCTGAGAACCTCTCTAAATGAGCTTCCGCGAAAATTTCGTATTTTCGTACTCCTACTATTTACAGGTGCATTATAATTCTAATCCTCCATGCAAGAGAGACATATCAATCGGGAAAAGTACTTCCAAGAGCAATCATCAACAATAAGCAATCACGTGCTTCCTTTTCTAAATCAAATGATTACAATTGATGAGAATACGGCTATTTTAGAAATTGGTTGCGGGGAGGGTGGTAACTTAAAACCATTTTTAGATATGGGTTGCAAGCGTATATTAGGAGTGGATATGTCGCCGGATAAAATAGCCAATGCTAAAACTTTTTTTTCCGATGATCCCAACAAGGCGAATATTGAATTCATCACTTCTGATATTTATGATGTAGATAATATTGGCAAGTTCGATATCATCATGACACGAGATGTGTTGGAACATATTCATGGTCAAGAAAGATTTATGGAATATGTAAAAAGATTTTTGAAGCCGGGTGGAAAATTCTTTTTAGGATTTCCTCCGTGGTACAATCCATTTGGTGGTCATCAACAGATGTGTGAAAGCAAAGTTTTATCGAAGCTACCTTTCTTTCATATTTTTCCAAAACCAATTTATGGCTTTATATTAAAATCATTTGGCGAAACCGATCCAAAGATTGAAGCCTTAATGGAAATTAAAGATACTGGAATCACCATTGAGCGTTTCGAAAAAATTCTGAAAAACACAGGTTACAAAAAAGATAAAGTGCTTTACTATTTTATTAATCCAAACTACGAAGCTAAATTCGGTTTAAAACCCAGAGAGCAAGTTGGATTCATTTCATCGATTCCTTTTGTTCGAAATTTTCTAATTACGACAAGCTATTATTTAGTTTCTCCGATTCATAATAATTAAGGACTACTGTAAAAGAAAGTTGCTTTCTTTCTCCAAAATTTAAATTTTTACGACTTTTTCTTGAGCCACCACATTTGTCGCAGTTTGTATTTTTATGATATACACTCCCAGGTTCAATTCGTCTCCATTGGCAAAATTGTAACTATTTATTCCGGCATTAAGATCGATTTTCTCCTTGAAAACAACCTGTCCATTTAAACTTAGTAAGGTAACTTGAGCCGTTACGTTTTCATCCATAGAGAAAATAACACTGAAGTTGTTTATAAATGGATTGGAGACCACTCTAGCTTTAGCAATAGAAGATTTGTTAGTACCAAGATCAACCGCAATGGGTTTATATATTTCTGAAGTACCGTCAAAATCAGTTTGTATTAACCGATAGTAATTCACTCCCTCAGAAGGCTCTTTGTCTATGATAGTGTAGTCTTTAGTGCATGAACTGTTTCCTGCTCCCTTCACTCTCAACACTTCACTAAAATTACTACCATCTTGTGATCGTTCCACTGTAAAAAAATCATTGTTTTTTTCAGATGCTGTACTCCATTTTATTTGCACTTGGTTTTGGTTGACTTTACTCGCCTTAAAACTTATCAGCTCTACCGGTAAGGGTGATGGCATCATATCAAAATATCTAAAATAAATACTGTTTTGACGAATTTGAACACCACTGCCCCCATTCACTGCACCGGTCCGATAATTAATGGAACTAACATTATTAAAAATTTTCATGAACATCGCTTGTGTTCGGTTAGTATCAATATTGGCTACGTTGTTGGTTGAACTGGTTGCAACGCACGAATCATTTCGGAAAGTTACGGTCACTTGTGCTCCAGCCAAGGCTGAATAAGTACTTACTCTATGGGCTCCTACAATTTCTCTTAAGGAGCCGCCGTCTCCATCCACATCAATCGCCGTTGCCGCCAAACGCGTTAATACCGTGTCGGTGTATGTGCCTGCTATCTTAAAAGTAATATTCCAATTTATCCACGATGTACAATATCCGGGAGAATTTATAAACGGTTGCCATGCATCATAATAACCACCGGTAAGATTGTCAATTGTACTTACTGAAGCACCATTGTAAAAACTAATTATTTTAACGTGTGCATCAATGCCTGTAGAGACGCTAGAAAATTTATAAACCGCATTTACCTGACCCGCAATACCACTTATTAATACCGGATTATTAAAACTCATCTCGGGATATCGATAGGAATTGCTTGCAACTGATGACTTAGGAATAGAAAGATAAAATGCAGTAAACGCTATAATTACCCCCATCGCAACTACTCCTAAAATAGGAAGTAGTTTGAATTTTTGTTGGATAGTAGGCTGCGTTTTTAAAGTGTTTTTCATGGAGTTCTGGCGTTTTCTTAACCTGTAAGGTTTTTTTAAACGCTTTTCACTCTAAAAGGTTACTAGATTACGGAGAGATGGGGACATCTGAAAAACCAAGCTGCTAAAATGTTATAAACTTATCCTCAAAGAGTTAATCCCGCCTTAATTTGATTAAATAGTTTGTCCTATTAGACTCTTCAAAAAGAAAATTGGAGAAAAGATACGACGTGAGCGAAATTTTAATTTCAACTGGAAATATTGAAATTAAAATAGAATGCCTCTTAAAAGATTAATACATCAATAGATTCAAACAAATTGAATTTTCAATTTCTCGCATCACCGATAAATTTTTCAATAATCCTAGAAGTTAAATGGCTGATCTACTTTGTACCTTTACCTAGACTAGAACATAATTTAACAAGAAATACATCCTTTAATTTTACTTTTTAAATAGCGATTTTCAACAAGAAAAATTTACAATTCGCAATTCTAATTCATAGATTTGTTCATTAGAAAATAATAAATGAAACAACAACTCGCCTTGATGGCACTCCTTGTTCGTGATTATGATGAGGCTATTGAATATTACACCCAACAATTACACTTCAAATTAAAAGAAGACACGATCTTGAGTCCCGAAAAAAGATGGGTTATTGTTTCTCCATCCGGATCAGTTGGTGCCGGTCTTCTGTTAGCTAAAGCAAGTACTGAAGAACAAAAAAATCAAATCGGAAATCAAACAGGAGGTAGAGTATTTTTGTTTTTGCATACAGATGATATCGAAAGAGATTACCAAAATTTGTTAAAGAATAAAATTGAAATTGTCAGGGAAAAAGTTACAGAACGATGGGGAACGGTTCTTGTATTTAAAGATCTATACGGCAACCTTTGGGATTTGATCGAGCCCAATCTGGAGAGTGAAGAATAGCATTTTTGTTAGTACCATAAATTTATTGGGCTAGAATATTATTGCACTTGGTATAACTTACCCAATAAACAGGGAAAGCTCTTTTGGATTCATCTAGAAAATTATGCACTTCGTCGATGAATTGGTAGCTTCCATTGTTAAACCTAAATTAAATCAAATTTATCCGAGGTAAAAGCTCTATTTTCGTAAAAAAATAATGATGATGTGTACCTTGCTAAAATTGAAACTTTCTATTTTAATTCTTTTCTTGGTTTCGGCCAATGTCGTTGGACAAACCGGAAACATTACCGGCAAAATCACAGGCGGCAATGGTGAAGGTCTCATTGGAGCCATCGCTGAACTTCGTTTGGTGAAAGATTCTTCTTTGTCAAAAGCAGCGGCTACAGACGTGAACGGAGTTTTTGTTTTTGAAAACAGTAAAGCAGGAAATTATTATATGAAGGCAAGTTTTATTGGATACAACGCTTACAAGGGCGAAGGCTTTTCCTATGATGGCAGCTCTAATAAAAACCTCGCAACAATACAGTTAACAGAATCCTCCATTCAATTAAAAAGTGCGGAGGTTACCGGATTAAAACCACTCGTTGAAGTAAAAGCCGACATGACGGTATTTAATGTTGAAAACAGTATTAATTCGACAGGAAGTAATGCATATGAACTTTTACAAAAAGCTCCCGGGGTAGTGGTAGATAATAACGACAATATTGCTTTGAAAGGGAGAGGTGGAGTTATGGTTCAAATTGATGGTCGACCATCTCGATTATCTGAAACGGAATTGGCCGATTATTTGAAAAGTGTACAGAGCACTGACGTGGAAGCGATCGAACTTATCTCCAATCCATCTTCAAAATACGATGCCGAAGGAACTGCTGGAATTATCAATATCCGTTTAAAGAAAAATAAAAACTACGGAACTAATGGCTCGTTGACTGCCGGATATGCCTATGGTGTAGAACCAAAATACAATACTGCTATTTCACTGAACAAACGTTCGCGCAAATTCAATGTGTATACTAACTACAGTAACAATTTTGGAAAACGATACAATGAATTTTTTCTGTACCGCGAACAGCGTCCTTACATTTTTGATCAATCATCATTGTCAACGCGTGAATTCATTTCACATAATTACAAAGCCGGTGTTGACTATTCGCTCAACAAAAAACATAGCTTTGGATTATTGGTCAATGGCAATTACAATACTTCCGACGTGAAACAAAAGAACCGCAATACCATCAGTGATTTCACCAGCCATCAAGCCGACAGTATTCTAAAATCAAATCAAACAGCAGAACAGTCAGGGAATAACATCAACGTAAATCTGAATCACCATTATGTGGATACCCTTGGAAATGATTTGACCACCGACTTCGACTTGGGGTTTTTCGATAGTGACCGTGATAATTTTATTCCCAATGAATACATCTTACCCAATGTAGAAACACCATTGTCTTCTACTTACTTCCGATCCTTGATGCCGACCACCATCACCATCTATTCCATTAAAACGGACTATACTAAAAAATTTAAAAAGGGGAAATTGGGCATTGGTTTTAAAGTTGCCATTGTTGAAACAGACAATACTTTTAATTTCTATAACATAGAAGGAGGACTTCAAACACTTGATAGTTCACGCAGCAATCACTTTGTTTATACTGAAAATGTAAATGCAGTATATGCCAATTATCAATATACGCTTAAGAGTTTTGAATTTCAAGCCGGACTACGCGTGGAGAATACACAAAGCGAAGGTGATTTAAAAAGCGAGGTGAGTGCTGATGATAAAAATGTAAAACGCGATTATACAGATTTTTTTCCAAGCGCCGGAATCACTTTTAACATCAATCAATCCAATGCAACAGCACTTGTTTTTAGTTCGCGTATTGACCGTCCCAATTATCAGGAGTTAAACCCCTTCGAAAACAAACTGGATGAACTCAGTTTCAGAAAAGGAAATCCGTTTTTGAATCCACAATATTCCAAGAAATTAGAACTTTCGCATACGTATAAATACGCGTCTACGCTCAGCGTTGGATACAGCATCACAGAAGACTTCTTTGCACAAATCGCAGATACTATTCCTGGAGGTAAAAGTTTTTTAACGCCCAGAAACTTAGCTACCGAAGAAGTTCTTAGTATTAGCTTAAGCACCTCTCAACAGCCTACACCTTGGTATGGAATCTATTTTAATGGTAGTGTAATTAATCAAGCTTACGATGCAGATTTTGGTGAAGGAAGAACCATCAACACGTCCATTGTATCCATTAATATTTATGCTCAAAATACATTTAAGCTTCCCAAAGGATTTACTTTCGAGCTTTCGGGATGGTATAATAGCGGAGGTGTTTGGAGTGGTTCGTATAAAACGGATCCTACCGCTTCGGTAGATGCTGGTTTACAAAAGAAATTACTAGGTGATCAAGCCACCATTAAATTATCGGTGACAGATATCTTCTTAACGGCTCCTTGGAGTAGCGTGAATACGTATGCTGGAATTATTAGCAGAGCAAACGGGAATTGGGAAAGCCGACAATTTAGAGTTGCTTTCACCTGGAGATTTGGAAACAAGCAAATGAAAAACACCCGTCAACGATCTACGGGTAGTGAATCCGAACAAAAAAGGATTGGCGGAGGAGACTAGTATTCCTTCATTTGCACGGTTAGTTTGGGAGTGATCACCCAATTTGCTACTTTAGTCTTTCCAAAGTATCGTAGTCCCTGAGCAACAAGGGGTACTATGCTTACATCTGAAAGAAAAATGAAAAACAAAATTCCTCATTTCCTTGCCTTCCTTTCGCTCATCACAATCTCCTATTGCACCTCTTCCAAAAAGGTAAGCACTACAGCGTCGAGTGAACCAGCGTCGAGTGAACCAGCGTTAACGCCTGCTTTTACTTACGAAAAAGATATTGCACCTTTCATGAAAGCAAGTTGTTCGCCTTGTCATTTTCCAGAAACTGGAAAGGTGAAACAACTCGACACCTATGAAGCCACTTCGAAGAACATTGACGTTATATTAACAAGAGTACAATTGCCGGTTGATCACGAAGGATATATGCCCTTAATGAGTAAAAAACCTGCTCTCACAGAACGAGAAATCGCTATATTAAAAAGGTGGCAGTTAGACAAAATGCCTAAGTAATTTTATTGTCTCGGAATTCAATCACAACTGCATGTTTAGCTTCACAAAAATCTTCTTTTCTCTTTGCTTGATCTTAAGTACACACCTAGTTATGGGGCAGAAGCCCTGTTCCTGTTGTACCCAAAATCATACTGCCTTTGATTTTTGGGTGGGAGATTGGATTGTATTTGATACCATTGGAAACAAAATTGGTGTAAATAAAATTGAAAAGATTGAAGGCAATTGCATTATTAACGAACATTGGATAGGAGATAAAGGAAGCACGGGAAGTAGTTATAATTATTTTGATTCGGAAGATTCTACCTGGAACCAAGTGTGGATAGACAGCCAAGGAGGGAGTATGATTTTAAAGGGACATCCTTCAAAAAATAAAATGGCATTAAGAAGCAAATTTCAAAAAGATCCGGAAGGAAAGAGTTATTGCAACAGGGTTTCGTGGACATTAAATCCCGATGGAAGCGTGACGCAACGATGGGATATTACCGATGAAAATGATGCATTGAAGTCAGTGGTCTTCATTGGAATTTATAGAAAAAAACAATAAAAAAATAATCTAATTATAATGGCTACTATTAATCCATATCTAACCTTCGATGGTAATTGCGAACAAGCATTTGATTTTTACAAATCTGTTTTCGGAGGAGAATTTACATACATCGGTAGATTTAACGAAATGCCGGATAGCCCAGAATTCTCTGTCCCGGAAGCGGACAAAAATAAAATAATGCATGTGTCATTACCAATTGGTGGTGATTCTAATTTATTTGGGAGTGATACTTCCGCTGCATTTGGTGCTAATCATATACCGGGAACAAACATTTCCCTTTCTATAAATGCATTAACCGTTGAAGAGGCCACTCGACTCTTCATGGGACTTTCTGCAGGAGGAAATGTTACCATGCCTTTAAACAAAACATTTTGGGGTGCTTTCTTTGGGATGTTCACCGACAAGTTTGGAATTCATTGGCAGGTGAATTGTGAATTGTCCGAGCATAAAGATTACGAGGATAAAAATGGAAAGTAATTTGTAATGCGTTTACTATAAACTAAACGCATATCTTCTTCGAATTATAATTGCATTTTCCTTTTAGAAAAATCTTTATTTAATAAAGTCAATGATCCATTGCATTCGACTAAAGCTGTACGCTCATGAACAAACAAGAAATCATCTCCCGACTTCAAGATAGTCATCAAGAGTTTATTAATTATCTATCCGCTTTGGATGATCGTGCCTTTATGCATTCTTATCAAAACGAAAAGTGGACTGCCGGACAACAAGCTGATCATATTTACCGCTCATTGATGCCGGTACATCTTATACTTAAATTTCCAAAATGGACAATCAAACAACTATTAGGTACTGCGAACCGACCATCGAAAAGCTATGACGAACTCGTTGAAAAATATTATTACAAACTAGAGAATAGAACCGGAACTCCACCCAAATTTTTTACACCGAAAGAAATAAATGTTGCGATCAAACCCATTGTATTCGCAAAAGTGCAAAACAATCTCAATAAGATTTGCACTTCGTTAAATGATTTCGATGAAAATGAATTAGACGAGTTCATTCTTCCGCATCCGCTCCTGGGAAAAGTGACGTTAAGAGAAATGATGTACTTTATGATATTGCATGTTGAGCACCATCAAAATATTAC
>JBJXGU010000267.1:0-46495 GCA_046160245.1 Bacteroidia bacterium | reverse complement strand
CATCTATCATTGTGAAACAAACTGGAATTTATTTTGCATCGGCGTCCAATACTTGCGGTGTAGCGGGAGATACTATCGGTATCGCCTATGAGAAGTGTCCATGCAATGTTTGGATTCCAAATGCATTTAGTCCGAACTCCGATACCAAAAATGAAAATTATAGTATTGTGAGCGATTGCATTATAGAAGAATTCAATTTACGAATTTATAACCGTTGGGGACAAGAAGTTTTTGCAGGAAATGATATCGATTCTTTTTGGGATGGGTTTTACAAAAACACCCTTGCACCCGAAGGAATTTATGTAGCTAAAATAAATTACAAGGGGTATGCAGATGGAAGGCTGAAGGATGAGCAGGTGGTGAGGACAATTATGTTGTTGCGGTAGTAATTGCGAGTCTTACTTTGAAGGATTGAACACATATTAGGATACTGATGATTCTTTAATATTAAACCTCTTACTATAAAGTAACATAAAAGGGAACACGGATGACACGGATAAATACGATTTTCGCAGATTTCTTTGACGCTTTCAAAACTAGTTAAAGTACCAAGTTGCTTTTACTGAGAGGCTTGTTGAAATTTATACAATCCAATAGGCTTGCGAGAAACGTCATGCACATTTCTGATGGGCTGAATGAACCCATCATTACCTGAAAAATTACATAACATTGTTATCCACAAAAGTTAAGAGAAAGAATAACAATTCATGCTAGCGTGAATTTGCTTTTATCAACTGACGCTATTCACTGTCTTAAAATCTCTTCCAACTGAAATAACGTTCATGCTACTGCACCTATTTACTCAAATTTTCCAAACCTGAAATTTATTTATTGCCTAATTATTTTCCTAAAACTATGTTGACCGTCCATGGTCACTTTCAGCAAATAGATTCCAGCCGTCAAATTTTCTTTTAAATTCAATTTGAGTTTTTCATTGGCTTTGACAGTTGAAAAATTCTGAGAAAACACTTTGCTTCCATTCATTAAATATACCTCAATCATAGCCCTACTTTTTTCTCTTTGGTCATTTTGAATAAACAGCTCATCATGGAAAGGATTCGGAAATACTTCCAAACTTAAAGCTGAGGTATTTTCAATAGAAGTAGTAGTAGTGCAAAGTGAACATGTTTTTTGAAAAACAATACTCGTGTCAGTGGTGATCAGTGAATCAAATTGAGCACCTGAAAAGCAATCTCCTTTCAATTCATATTTTAACCAAGGAAGTAAATAGCTACTAATAACTAGATGCTGTTCCGCACGCGAAATTGTGGGTTGAGGTGTGCATGTTGCTTCGCCAATACTGCACAAGAAATTATTATCAGCCATCTGGCAATGACTTCCTCCATTAATACTCATAAAAGTCTTGCAAGTGCTTTGCAAAGAGTCATACATCGGTACTTGATTAGCCGAAGGAGGTGTAACACAATCATTACCTCCGGCAATGATCAAGGATGGAATACTAAGACTTGCCCCAGCTTGTATGGCAGATGGATTTGTTTCGGCCGCCGCCAGCGTCGCCATTGTTTTTATTGAAGGATCAAACTGCGCAGCAAGAAAAGCAGAACCGCCTCCCATGCTATGTCCCATGACACAATTCATCGTGTCAACGCGATTATAAAATAATGAAGAAGTGTCTTGTCCAAGAGTTGTTAATTCAGAAATCACGAAAGCTAGGTCCTTTCCAAATTCAGCATGTGAGGGTGCCAAACCGCCTTCGGTTTTCGGAAATGCAATAATAAATCCTTCTTGTACCACGGCATCCCAAATATTCTGATAAGCATTCCATGTCATCACAAACCCGTGACCGAAACTAATTACTGGAAATTTATCAGTGGTAACAATGGTAATGGGTTCATTATCTCCTGCAACATCTGCGGGATAATAAACTTCAGTAGCAATGGAACGGTTGTTTCGACTGGTATCAATGAAGGTAACCGTAGTATGTCCGATTTGAAAGGGTTGAGCAAATAAATTGTTGCAAAGCAAAATTGATACGATAAGAGTTAAAATATTTCTCATTTTTTAGTGGTAAGTTGATTAATCCTTTGTTTTATTTTTACATAATTTTCGGTTTTCAGCATCCCGATTTTAGGACTATCAACGTTTCACCTTGCAATTAGTTTATTTCCATGGACATTTTATTTCTCACAAATTTCTTTCAACTTGTCAAGCGCTTTTGGGTAGGCATTATTCATATAATCTACAAAATCTTCTGTAGTGTCCAAGTCCACAGTAACGAGAGTGGTACCGCCGCGTTCTTCGTAGGTATAATTTTCCAATCCATTTGCCCATTTTTCCACTTCTGGTCCTACTGTAATTTCCTTATCCCCTTTTACAAGACCATAATGTTGAATGGAAACAAATCGGTTGGGCATGTTTTCAACGATCTTAGAAACCATACGGCCTTTTTCTCCCTTGTCATCCACTCCAACAAATAGAATTTTACCTCCCTTGTTCCAACTTCCTTCGAAAGTAGATGTTGGATTGAACAATGCTGTCCATTACTCATAAGTTGATTTACTTTCCACACCTAACATTGCATTGTAGACTTTGCTTGCGGGTGCATTTACGCTTACTTTGAATTGAATTTTTTTCATGATTGTAGGCTTTTAGTCGCGAGGCTTCGCGATTAGTTTATTTTGAATGTCCATTTTAAATTATTGAATGATACACCGTAAAACTTAATTCGAAGATACAAATTTTCCAATACTTTTGAATAATTTCAGAGGTGTTAAATAATTCCTATCACAAACCTGTAAAGCTGAATTTAGCTGTGCTCTTTTTACGCTTGCCTGCTGCCAGCAGATTCGTGCAATTGTGCCTTCGAAGATTTGATTTTCGATATTAGAAAACGGGTTATTCAAAGTTATATTCTTTTCTCATCAGTTCCAATATCCGTTGTGCGCGTTTAGCTCTTTCACTACAAGCCTCTTGTTGTAGTTTGCGTGCCCCATAATAGTATTGGGCATTTGTCAGAAACATATTTATTTCCTGTGCGTTGTTTGTAATCAATTTTAATGAATCAATATTGGGCGCTTGTTTGGTTTTGAAGATTTGAAATAATATTTGTGCATCAAAAACTTTTCCTGCTCCCTGCATGTATTCTGTTATCCTGTCTTTGATAATGTTGTTTTGTAAGTCAATCGCTTGTAATGAAAAATAGTAAGCTGAAATGCTATCAGCCACTTGTTGATTTCTTAATAACCGCAAATGCCCGGAGTGCTTCATTTGTTCATAGGTGCGCGCATTATAGCTAAGGAAATTTTTCACGTTCATTGTAGCGGCTCTTTCCAAATAGTAAATTCTGTTAAGATGCATATCTCTGTCGGGACTTTTCATCAGCATCATCAGAGAGTCTATGACGGAAAAATACTGAAAAGAAATGCTATCGTATTCAGTAAAATGATATACGTCATCTTCTAAATCTTCAAATAGGTTCTTTAGGTAAACCACCTCCCTATCTCTTTCAATTTTATGTTCTAACTGGTACTCTGCTAAAAACCCGCAAAAAACAGCCAGGAATAGCATTAAAAATTCCCAGAAATAACTCTTCCAATTTTTCTTTCCGTTGTGATGGGCATGATGATGTACTTCCATATTTTCTGTTTCTTGATTTGGCTTAATCCCTTCTGGATTTTTCTTAGTTAGAATTTCGTTTGATGTATTTTCAGAATGACTGCTTGTCGGCTCTTCAAAATGTTCTTTTTCTGTATTTTCTGTCATTTGTCACATTATGATGGTGTGTTATTTGATAAGCGGCTCGTTGTTTTTATTCTCGTATCGGTTCATAATAAAATACAGTAGCACCTGAGCTTAGCAATTTTGTCTTGATGAGTTTCAACATAATCTTATTCTTGATTTGGTCAAATAGTAGCAGCCCCTTCCCTTCAATGATAGGGTGAATACAAATTTGTAGTTCATCAATAAGATTACTGTTTAAAAGTTGAATAATCAAACTCCGACTTCCAACAAGAATGTCTTTATCTACATGTTGTTTGAGTTCTAAAATTTCTTCGTCAAGAGGTCTCTTTGCAAGTTTTGCACTGTCCCAACCCGTGTCTTTTAGTGTGTTTGAAAAAATAAGTTTTTGAATTTTGTCTATTGAAATTGCAAAGTCGTCCATTGCTTTTTCACCAGAAGGTTTTTTCAAGAGTTCTTGCCAAAATTGCATGAGTTGGTAGGTTGTCCGCCCATATAATATAACACTTCCATTATCTATCAATTCAGCGTAATGGTTGTGTAGATCTTCGTCAGCAATCCCTGTGGTATGGTCGCAAACTCCGTCAAGTGTCATATTGAAAGCTGCAATTACTTTTTTCATACATTATTTATTGTCTATTTATTTGAGTGACGTCCTACAATGACCTATAGCGTGTGCGCATATGACGTTGCCAGATCTTGGAGGATTAAGCAATGAAGATAGGAATGCTAAGGCCGACCCGCACAATCTGTCCAAAGTAACCGAACGCTTTTTAAAACAAAGCTACAAACTACAACGAATCTAGGCAATGGCATATACACTATGTTGGAAAACATAATGCTTAGTCCGATTTCAGCTTTGGAAAGTAAAAACCCATTGATATCTCAATTCGAAAATTTGCCTTCAAGTCGTCAATAGTATCATCTGAATAAAAAGGATCAATCTTAGAACGCTTTTTTCCATTAAGTCCACTCACCAGTCCGGAGCCATAGCCAGCCAATAAGTCAAAAACCAGCCTGTCTAAATTAAATTTGTAGCCACTTATTATTGTGTAATTAAATACAGTCCCACTTAATTTAATATTTGTTGGCGAATACGTCTCCGTAACGCGAATGTAACGTAACGAGGGTCCGAAATAAAACCCAAGTGGAGCAGGCTTCTTGTTGAAGAATGGATAGAATCTTAATTCCGGGATTACTCCTTCACCGCGTACCTGATACACCGTCTGTCCATTGGTCTCTCCATAAGAATATCGTTGATTCTCATACGAAAGTCTTGCAGAAAATTTATTCTTAAAACTCCTCTCATAGGATATGCCTTTTCGTCCGTGAAGAAGTCCGAACATGTCAACAGAAACTACGTTCGTCTGCGCCATACCGCTCAGTCCGCAGATCAGTAAAAATAGAAGTAAAATGAGTTGTCGTGGTCGATTCATTGTCAACTTTTTTGATTGATTTACTGTTCGGCATTATGGTTGCCAACGTTTAGGCGGTTGACGAAGAAGCGGACCTGCAGGTTTGGAAAGACTAAATTATATGTTTGCATTGAATTTGAAACGAAGTAGATAGTTTATTTTACCAATGAAACCACTTTTTTGCCAACCGCTTGTTCTGTGCAGATTACATCTTAGTTCTAAGGGTAAAATTGTAATAAAAAATCTCCTTTTTATCATGACTTACGAGAACTTCACCAAGTTTAGGACTAAAAAAATCGACTGCATAATCATGTTGATCAGGAATGATTGCATCCATACCTGCGTGATAGCAATGTCTAAAAGTTGATTTTAAAATATTTAGTGTGGAATTAAAGTACTTATCATCATGGGTTTCTTTTTGGTTTTCAAAAGTTATTAAGGAATCTTTATCTATTGGATTAAAACGAAACATAGCAGCAGTACATTTTTCATTCAACTGCTTTGTCTCAATGTTGATAACGGCATCACCTTCCAAATAATAACCTGTAACTCCTGAATTGGTATGAATTTCGAATATTTTACAATTCTTAGCTTTAAATAAAACAGAATCAGATTTAAATGTAAAACTCTTGGCTTTATAGATTTTAGGAGTTAACCATTCAACAGGTTCTGTCTTGTACGCCTGTGCAAAACAGAAATGGCTTGACAGTAATAGTAAATAAAATAAGAATTGTTGTTTCATGTTAATAAGGGTCTTTGTGATTTAAACATAACTCACTTATATCCGCAATAAATTATCAATTGCACAACCACAGGTTGTCAAACATCCGATAAAATATTTCAGTAGTTTCATATTCAAATATAATAAATTTTATAATCCCACAAAACAATCAAATGGACTTTGGATGCAAACATAGCACTCATCTAAATCGGTATTGTAAACCTACAAAAGCATGGGGGACAAATTGGTCGATGATTAAGAAAAATCCATTCGTTGAACCGATTCCCGCGCCAAATTGAATTTCGAAATTTTTATGCCCCTTTATTTTGGCACCAAAACCTGCAGTGTTTTCAATCACTAGTCGTGTGTGCGTTGCCTTATACATATGCGAGTACTCCAACGTGTATGCTTCATACCCATAAAAGAAGGTTTGAAAAAAGGGAACGATGAGCCCTTTCACCTGATCGAATGTATACATATATCCGAGCATAGCACCATTACTTTCCTGTTCAATAGTTGCTACGGCATAGACAATTGCGTTTGATTTTATTCTAGTCAAACAGGGCCCCGCTATAAACGCATTGTTCTTGATGGTGAACACTAAGGCAGGTGTTGTATGCAACACCGGAAAATTATAATGATAGCTCAGATGTATTCCAATTCCCAATTTTTTTGATACGACAACCGAATCTTGGGAAATAGTATCAGCCTTGAAATTTGAACTTGCTTTTGCAGGAACAGCTAGTAGAAAAAGAAAGAAAACAATAATTCCTTTTATCATATAAGTTCATAAAAAACCAAGTTTACTTATTACGTTTTCGCAGTTCGAATATCGGTTTTAGCATCCGATTTGATTCCGGTTTTTTGTTCAGCTTCTCTCGATTGTGCATCCACCACCGCAATGGTTACCATGTTTACAATTTCACGCACAGAGGAACCGAGTTGAAGAATATGAACGGGCTTTTTCAATCCGAGAATGATCGGTCCGATGGCTTCTGCGCCGCCACGGGTTTGCATTAATTTATAAGCAATATTACCGGCATCCAGACTTGGGAAAATAAGTGTGTTGGCACCTTGCTCCGCTAAATCACTAAAAGGATAATTATCCTTTAACATCTGTGGATTGAAAGCAATGTTTGCCTGAATTTCTCCATCGACCAATAAATCGGGATACTTAGCATGTAAAATTTCAACTGCGCGACGCATTTTCAAAGCGCTTTCAGTATTTGACGATCCGAAGTTAGAATAAGACAATAAAGCTATTCGAGGTTGAATATTAAATTGTCGTACAGCCTTCGCCGTTAGTAATGTAATTTCAACAATATCTTCTGTAGTAGGCTCAATATTGATGGTAGTATCCGCAAAGAAAATAGGTCCGTCTTTGGTAATTAAAATGTACATACCTGCTACTTTTCCAACGTTTGCTTCGGTACCTATGATACGCAAAGCAGGTTTGATTGTATCTACATAATTACGAGTTAATCCTGAAATGAGTGCATCAGCTTGTCCGGTCTCTACCATCATCGCGCCATAGTAATTGCGCTCTTGCATCATCTTCTTCGCTTCGTACATCGTAAAACCACGACGCATTCTTTTCTCAAAAAACAATTTACCAAACTCTTCTAATGTAGCACTCTCTTCACGCGGATCAATGACTTGAATATCGTCTAAACGCAATTGATGCTCGTCGATAAGCGCTTGAATTTTCTTTTTATTTCCCAATAAGATGGGCTGAGCGATGCCTTCCTCTTTTACAATTTGAGCCGTTTTTAAAATTTTGTATGTATCCGCATCTGCAAAAACAACACGCTTAGGATTCTGCTTCGCCTTGTTGGTAATAACACGAATCAATTTATTGTCGAGACCTAATCGTTTCTTCAAATCGTTCTCATACTTTTCCCAATCGGTGATGGGCTTTTGCGCTACACCCGATTCAATAGCCGCTCGAGCAACTGCAGGAGCAACAATATGAATTAAACGAGGATCTAAAGGCTTAGGAATGATATAATCTTTTCCGAATGTAATATTCTTTTTGTTGTAGGCTAAGTTCACCAATTCGGGAACGGGTTCCTTTGCTAATTGTGCAATAGCGTGCACAGCCGCCAACTTCATCGCTTCGTTAATTTGTGTAGCTCGCACATCTAAAGCACCTCTGAAGATGAAAGGGAAGCCGATTACATTATTCACTTGGTTAGGATAATCGCTGCGACCTGTGGCCATAATAATATCAGGACGTGCAGCAATGGCATCGTCGTACATGATTTCCGGATCCGGATTCGCCATTGCAAAAACGATGGGATCGGCAGCCATACTTCTTAGATGATCTCCATTGATGATATTTCCTTTTGACAAACCAATAAACACATCTGCATTTACAAACGCCTCCTCAAGGGTATTAATATTCCGATGTGTGGCAAAACGAATTTTATGTACATCTAAATTTTCACGGTCGTGACGAATCACACCCGTGCTGTCGAGCATAATAATATTTTCAAGCTTAGCACCTAAAGAAACAAATAAGGAAGTACAAGAAATAGCAGAAGCTCCGGCACCGTTCACTACGATTTGGACTTCTTCAATTTTCTTTCCTGAAATTTCAAGTGCGTTAATTAATGCAGCTCCCGAAATGATAGCCGTTCCATGCTGATCATCATGCATCACTGGAATTTTCAATTCCTCTTTTAGTCGGCGTTCAATTTCAAAACACTCAGGCGCTTTAATATCTTCTAAATTGATTCCGCCAAAAGTGGGCGAAATCGCTTTTACTGTTTTTACAAAATCATCTACATTCGTTTGATCGATTTCAATGTCGAACACATCAATATCAGCAAAAATTTTGAAGAGTAAACCTTTACCTTCCATTACGGGTTTCGACGCTTCGGGTCCAATATTTCCAAGACCTAAGACGGCGGTTCCATTCGAAATTACCGCTACTAAATTTCCTTTTGCTGTGTATTTATAAACGTCTTCTGGATTCTTTTCAATCTCCAAACAAGGTTCTGCAACCCCGGGTGAATAGGCTAATGCTAAATCGCGTTGAGTGCTGTATGGTTTACTTGGAATGACTTCTATTTTCCCTGGTCGACCTGACGAATGATAATCTAATGCTTCTTGTTTCATTGCTTTATTTTAACGATTTAAACTCTCTGAAATTATGTTGATCGCATTAATTACGATTCACAAAACTTCAATCCTTGTACACTATCTAAAATCAATAAATAAAAATTCCTATAAAATAGAAAAGGGACAAACGTCCCTCTTCCAATCAATTATTTCAAGTGATTAACGGTGATTCACCACTAAACGACTTGTATCTTTTACTTTTCCGTTTGAAATGTACGAAACCAAATACATACCTGGCTTCAAATCAGATGTAGTTAAAACCAAGGCTCCAGATTTCCCTGGGATATCCATTGTTTTCATTTTAGTTCCTAACATATTAAATACAATTAATCGATCAGAATTGTCTGTTGATTTCAAGTTGTAATTAAATACAGTAAATGCATCAGCAGGATTTTGCAATGGCTTTGACAAACCAAATGCCTCATCATTTTCACCTAGTGAAGTAGTAATATCCCAAGCTAAATCTACACCGATAGAATCAGAAATATTATCTGTATCAAAAATACGATAGTGAATGGATGCAGGTCCATAAACTCCTGTAGGGTTTACAACTGCTTTAAATGAATTATCGATTGAGTTCCCCAAAATGGTATCGAGACCATTTGACATTACAGTTCCTGGAGGGTAACATAACCCCGTAGTTGCACCATAGCAGAAAAATTCAAATTGCCCAGACTGGATGTAATTAATAATTCTTTCAATACGTACTCTCTTAAGAGAGTTGGAAGTATTGGAAATAGCTACATGAGATTCAACTGGAATCCAAGGATCAGAACTAACTGAAACTGGAGTGATGTTACTTAAAGTAAAAGTTTGTGCAACAGCACTACTTAAACTTCCCAACACGAATGCTGATAATAAGACAAGAGTAAATTTTTTCATACGCATTTATATTATTTGCTTTGGAGGGTTAAAGATAATAAAATCTTCTTAATACATAGCAATACCTACCTTAAATTCTGACAATTTGGTTGCAAATCAGTTCATCATATACAATTTAACTGTTTTCTGTTTTTCTTCTCCTTGAGCATTTAAAAAGTAAAATCCATCACTCAATGAGCTGATATCAAATGATTTAAAATTATTATTACCACCATCTTGATGAAAGATCAATTGACCAGCAACATCAAACAAATTCCATGATTTCACCAAAAAATTAGTTTTCACAGAAAACTGTCCACGCGTAGGGTTTGGAAGCACGACCACTTCATCTTCAGGAAAACCACCACTTTCAGGCAGTGAAGTAAGTCCAGCATCATCGATATGCAGTAAGTAAAAATCTTCGTCTGCATTTGTTCGACGACCAGCTACATAATAACCACCACCTAATGCAGGAGTCAGGCTGTATCCAATATCAATTCCATTGCCTCCAAACTCTTTAACAAACACTAAATTTCCTAGAGAATCGGTGCGCACCACGGCTAAATTCAGCGGCTGGGTTCCGTTCGATAAACTATTCGAATAACCACAACCCATTAAATCGCCATTGGGTGTTTCAACCACATCAAAAAGGGCATCCGTACCTACTCCACCAAAAACCTTCTCTCGTAAAAAACCGCCCATCTCATCAAACATATAATAGGAGAAATCGAAAGGTGAAAAGGTTGCAATTTCTGTTTCTCCATACACTACATTCACTCCTGAACTTGTTTGCATGATTCCCTGACATCCATTCTGATACACATCGCCATGAGCGTTTGAAAAATTCAAAGCACCCGAATTATTCAATCCCAAAAGCTGAACATCATACCCTCCATTTCCGACACTCCTTGTATCGGATGATAATACATAATTTAGGTTTCCCGATTCAATAATTTTCATTCCATAGTCATTATCCACGGCGGCATAAGCGGTATCCCAAACCTTGTCGCCGTTAGCATCCAATTTCAAAACATACACATCATTTGTACCTGAAGCATCCGTAGTTGAACCACACAGAATGTACATGCCATCGCTTGTTTTCTCCACATATCTACAACTTTGATTTCCGGGTCCGCCGTAATTTTTTCTCCACAATTCTTGCCCAGCACTATCCACTTTAAGTACCAAAATTTCCTGTTCTAACGGACCTAATGTAGCGGTCAATCCAACTAAAATCAGATCAAAAGAATCAGCCAAATTCATATAAAGACCAAAATCTACATCGGGAGTACCGTAATACTTCGTCCAGAGGAAGTCACCATGAGGGCTTAACTTAGAAAGTGCTAAATCTTCGGCTTGAGTACTTGTATTAGTTGAATAACCAAATAGATAAACATTACTGTCGGGATTTTGTTTAACGGCAAAAGCGATATCTACTCCCGTTTGTCCAAACGATTTTTCAAAAAAAGGAACTTGTGAAAATGCAGAATGATAGCTCATCAGCAAAAAAAACAATAGAAAGCCTAGGATATGGTTTTTGAATTCAATCTTTTTCATAATATTGTACTATTATTATAAGAATTGTCATTATTCTTAGTGCTTCTTGTAAAAAGCATTGATTCAATGATTAATTCCTTACTTTTATTCATTAATTAAAATTAATTCTCAAAATTAACTAAAACATATTAAAACCGAACAATGAAAAAACTTTACACTCTTGCGCTCGCAATGTTGGTGGGCGCCGCACTAAATGCACAATCGCAACGTTTAACATTATTAGAAGAATTCACACAAGCATCTTGTGGGCCTTGTGCTGTTCAAAATCCTGCTTTGAATACATTGCTTTCAGGCAATGAATCTAAAACCGTTTCTATTAAATATCAAACCAACTGGCCAGGTGTTGATCCAATGAATACTCAAACTCAAACTTGGGTTGGGCCACGTGTATCTTATTATACTGTAAGTGGAGTTCCCAATATTCGATTTGATGGTATAGTAGTTACTGGAGCTCCAAGCGCATTAAACCAATCTGCTATTGACAATCGGTATGCTACCACTTCACCATTTGATGTTGTGGTAACACATGCTTACAATGCAACTTTCGACTCCATCACAATTAATGTTGATATTACTTGCACACAAGCTGCTGGCGGTGCTTTAGTTCTACAAACGGCTTTAGTAGAAAAAGAGGTTAAGTTTTGCGTTGCGCCAGGTTCAAATGGTGAAAAAGAATTTTATTCTATAATGCGTAAGATGCTTCCATCAGCAACAGGAACTACCCTCACAGCAGCATGGACAGTAGGTCAAACACAAAACTTCCAATTCACCACCGCAGTTCCTACTTACATTTATAACAAAAACGAATTAGCTATTGTAGCCTTCATTCAAAACAACACTGGTAAAGAAGTATTACAAACCGGTATTAGCAACCCGGTAACATTACCTGTTGATGGTTCTATTTTTGAATGTGGTACTAACGTACTTACATGTGTAAATAGTTATTCTCCATCTGTTGAATTAGTAAACAAAGGAGCAACAACCATTACGACTGCTGATTTTACTTACACGATTGCCGGGAACGCAAATAACTTTACTTGGACTGGTTCATTAGCAAGCGGTGCCTCTACCACGGTTGCTCTTCCTATTGTTACGCTCAATGCAGGAGCCAACGCATTAACTTGTAATCTTACAAGTGTGAATGGAGCTGCTGATTACGTAGCTATCAACAATGCCTATTCCGCTAATCTTATCTACAATAACACAACGGGTGTAGCTGCTCCTGTTGTGGAAGGATTCGTTGCTGCAACATTCCCTCCAACCAACTGGTTAAGAATTAACGGTGGAGCTGCTGCAACTTGGGCAAGAAATGCTGTAGGAACTACTGCGAACAACGGCTCTTCTAAAATGGATTTCTGGTTGAGTCCTGCAAATGATGTTGATGATTTATTAACTCCAAAATTTGATTTAAGCACTGCGGTTGCTCCTAATTTTTCATTCTCTTTAGCAAAAGCTGGTTACCTAGGCGCTAGTGATTTACTTGAAATAATGGTTTCTTCTGATTGCGGAGCAACTTGGACGACAGAATGGTCACAGGCTGACCCTGCACTTTTAACAGCCGGAAACCTTACTACAGTCTTCACTCCAGTTTCTGGAAGTACTACACAATGGCGCACTGAATCTTTCAGCCTTAACGCGTATGTTGGACAACCTGAAGTATTAGTTAAATTCAAAGCTACTTCTGGATACGGAAACAATCTTTACATAGATGATGTAAATTTATCAGTTGCCGTGGGTGTTAATGAGAATACACATGAGCAAATCAGTTTATTCCCAATCCCTACCACAGGTGATGTATTCTTGAATCTTAGCACAGTAAAAGATAATATGGTTCGTATTTCTATTAACGATGTTACAGGAAAGACCATTGAGACTTACACTACTGCAAAGAGCAATCAACATAAAGTTGTAATGAACGGTTTACAAGACGGGACTTACTTCATTCAAATTGATGCTGATTCACAAAGAATCATTAAGAAAGTTATCTTAAACAAGTAAAAATATCTAATCAATCAACTCTAGGGAATCGGCACTGTCGGTTCCCTTTTTTATTTGCGCACCCCTACTACCCAATCTTTAGTGACGCTTCCATGAAGCCTAAAAAATTTTGTTTTTTTCCCCTCAATAATTTTGTACTTTTGATATTCTAAAAATCTAAAAAATACAGAATGAAAAATTT
The DNA here is from genome assembly GCA_046160245.1 of Bacteroidia bacterium. Classification (GTDB taxonomy): domain Bacteria; phylum Bacteroidota; class Bacteroidia; order AKYH767-A; family OLB10; genus JAJTFW01. The sequence goes on along the minus strand of JBJXGU010000267.1, from coordinate 32,940 downwards.
ATGGCTTGTTGTCGCTTCCCTTTTTATATTCAATTTCAGCATTGCTCAAGAAAACAAAACAGATATTGCTGCGGTTACGATTAAAGATATTGATGGCAAACCCTTCAATACTGCGGAAATTAAAAATGATGGCAAGCCTATCATCATTGATTTTTGGGCTACTTGGTGCAAGCCTTGCATCGCATCATTGAAAGACATGAATGAGTCGTATGTTGATTGGCAGAAAGAAACTGGCGTTAAAATTTATGCTATTTCCATTGATGATTCTAGAACGATGAGTTCGGTAGCACCATTTGTCGCTGGTAAAGGTTGGGAGTTTGATGTTTTATTAGATCCTAATTCTGATTTTAGAAGAGCAATGAACGTAAATAATGTACCGCACACCTTTTTAATTGATGGATCAGGAAAGATTGTGATGCAAAGAAATACATACTCTCCAGGTGACGACGAAAAGATGTACGAAGAAATTAAAAAGTTAACTACAAAATAATAAAGTATTTACATTGTATAAGGGGGCCTAAAGCTCCCTTTTTTTTATGACTAATTTTAGTGGTTGACTCTACCCCAAAAAATCCATTAAACTCATATATAAATTGTCAATAACCCATATAATGCAATAGAAGAAATCTATTGGATTATTAATGTAGAAATCGCAAAAAGCGATTACACATCAGGATTATCCCTGACAAAAACTTCGGATTCGTCAGCCAAAAGGGCAAATTATCCTATTGCATAATTTGGGATAAAGATATTTGGCCTATTTTAGCTCCTCCAATATGAAATCAATGTCAATACTGTCCATCCGCAAGGTAATCGGAACTGCAATCTTCCTCTTCATCAGTTATCAAGCACAATCGCAACAGGGACTTGCTCCAAGTAATTTTTCGGGCTACTTTGAAGCCAACGGACAGTATTATCAAGCAGACTCTGCTATTGATGCTCCTGAAGTTCGTGAGAAATATCTCAACAACGGTTTTATGGTTTTAAATTACAACAACGGGAATCTATCAGCAGGAATTCGATACGAGAGTTATTTGAATACACTCTTGGGTTTTGATCCAAGCTATAAAGGAAATGGAATTACGAATCGCTATGTGAGTTATTCAAATGATTTCATCACTGTAACTGCAGGAAATTTTTACGAGCAGTTTGGAAGTGGATTGGTTTTTCGAACTTATTGGGAACCTAATCTGGGATTAGATAATTCTTTAGATGGATTGAAAGTAGTATTACGTCCAAGAAATGGAATTACTTTTAAAGGAGTAATTGGTCGACAAAGAGATTTCTTCACCTATCCTGAAAATGTGGTGAGAGGTATTGATGGGGAAATTCAGATTAACGATGCCCTTGAACAATTTGCGAATTCAAAACTTCGTATAGGCATAGGCGGTAGTTTCGTAAGTAAGTATCAAAAAGACGATAAGCCCTCTTTAATTCTACCCGAAAATGTAGGTGCTTATGCAGGAAGAATCAATTTACGTTATGGAAAGCTTGCCTTTGATGCTGAATATGCTTACAAAATTAATGATCCATCTCAGGCCAATTTATTTACCTACAATACAGGTGAAGCTTTATTCACAAATCTAACTTACACGCAAAAAGGGTTAGGAATTCGTTTAAGTGGAAAGCGCGTTTCCAATATGGATTACCGCAGCGACCGTAGTGTGACAGGAACACGATTACAGATAAATTATTTACCAGCGGTTAATCGTCAACAAACGTATCGATTAGCGACGCTGTATCCCTTTGCAACACAGTCGTTGGGTGAGATGGGTGGATCTTCTGAGATCTACTACAACTTCAAACCGAAGTCGGCGCTGGGGGGAGAATACGGAACTACCCTCATGATGAACTATGCCGCGGTGAGCGATATAGATCGTAAAAATTTAGATGATACCTTAGGATATACTTCTGAGTTTTTCTCAGTAGGCGATGATCGTTATTATCAGGAAGTAACTTTTGAAGTGACTAAAAAAATATCCAAGAAAAGTAAAGTTATTGTAAGCTACCTCTATCAAATTTATGACCGCGAAAAAATTGAAGGAAAAGTAAACGAAAGACAGGTTACCTCTCATTTAGGGGTAATGGAATACACCTATAAAATATCATCTACAAAAAGTCTTCATATCGATGTAGAACATTTATATACAAAACAAGATCGAGGGAACTGGGCGATGATGATGGTTGAATTAAATATCAACTCAAACTTCACTCTCTCCGCTTCCGACGAATGGAATTATGGCAATAAAGACCCTAAAAAGCAGTTTCACTATTACAATGGAAGCATCAATTATGTAAAAGATGGAACACGAATTAGTCTGTCATGGGCACGTCAACGCGCGGGACTCCTTTGTGTAGGTGGTGTGTGTCGATTTGTTCCTGCGAGCAACGGACTATCCCTTACTGTTTCCAGTAGATTCTAATTGCATATCCCAAAAAATTATCCTTACCTTTGAGTTAACAGCATATCAACATGAAAAAAATACAATTCGCACTACTTCTTTTTGTCATCACGATTCTAACAGCTTGTGATAAAATAGAAGGACCTTACGGTGTTACAAATACAGGTGGACCTATTGGCGGAGACACCATCGTACAAAAAGTTTTAGTAGAAGACTTCACGGGTCATACCTGTCAAGCTTGTCCAAATGCACATAGAGAAGGAAAGCGCTTGCGTGATATTTATGATGAGCGATTAGTGGTGTTGGCAGTACACGCCGATTTTTGGGCAGCTCCTTATCCTCCCAATGCTCCTTTCTTTACCTATGATTTTAGAAATGCTGTTTCTACTCAAATTGCAACTGACTTCAATATTATTGGTCAACCTTTCCCAAAAGGAATGGTGCAACGCATGTTAAATCCAGGTACAAGCAATCAATTAGTTCTGGATTGGGCAGGATGGGAAAGTAAAATCGATCAGTGGATTAATACAGCTGCAAAAGCGGGATTAGAAATCACTCCTGGATACAATAGCGGTACCAATACCATGACCGCTGAAGTGAAAGTAAAAGCAGTTAGTGACTTAATCGATGGCGCCCACCTTGCGGTTTATTTTTCGGAAGACAGTATAATAAAATGGCAAAAAGATGGAAGCATTAATGACTCTACCTATGTTCACAATCACGTATTACGCGGATCATTCAATGGAATGTTAGGTGAAGATTTAGGAGTAATTTCTACTGGTGATGAAATCATAAAAAATTATTCGACGGCGCTGATTCCTTCTGATGTGGACGTCAATCATGTTTATTTAGTTGCCATTTTAACAAATACCGTAACTAAAGAAGTTATTCAGGTAACTGAAGTGAAGCTGCAGTAATTTTGTTCTCGCAACGGTTTCGTTTTAGAAGTTAATTGTAGTACATTTTTTTGATTGTGGGTGTTAGATGCTGGATACTGGACATATATAATTGGTGTTACATAAAACATTGGACGATGCGAGTGTGTTTATTACACAAATCACAAAATTCATTTCAACAGAAAGTATTAAAAAAACATGCTCTTTTCAATATGTTTTTAATTCACTAATATGAACTACTTAATATTTATAATAGTTATTATTTTTGACTTGTGAACTTGATAAACCACCACATGAATAGCAATAGAGCCAGAAGCTGTTCGTTTACTTTTGATGGAAAACATCCTACAAAATAGCCATTAGCGCGGTAAATTTTTCGAAAAAAAATTTGTGACTTAGATATTCAATAACTTAAAAATTTAAAATTTCTTGGTTAGAGCAAATGTCAGAATTCAGGAATATCGAGAAGTTTGGAGATTATCTCAATAATAGGGGCTGATTTGTATAAATATATATAAAAATCAGTTCAAGAATGAACTATTATACTTCCGAATATGTGTATCTTTGAGACACTCAATCCACTGCAATGCGTATACTTCTTATTCTCCTAGGTGTTTTAGGATTCATTGATCATGCAAATTCTCAAACTCAATTGTTGTATTTGGATCAGCGACCAAAGGTAATTGTAAACAATAATGACACATTAGATTTTCCATGGACAGGTGGATTTAACTCTACGATGCCCGTTGACATCGAGATGAACGGCGATACATTAATGGATTTGATGATTTTTGATCGTATTGGAAATAGAATTTCCACTTTTTTGAATGATGGCAGCGGAAGTACTTCTGCTTATAGTTATCATCCGGAATACATCAGCAAATTTCCCGTTATGAATGATTGGGTGCGTTCATACGATTATGATTGCGACGGCGACATGGATTTGTTTACTTATACCAATTCTGCAATGGGCGTTTGGAGAAATGATTATACGACAGCAACAGGTTTGCAATTCACAATGGTGAATTCACAATTGAGTTCTTGGTATGGAACTTTTTTCACATTTATTTTTGTAACTCAAGTGAATTTGCCCGCGTTGCATGATGTCGATGGAGATGGAGATATGGACATAATTACTTTTGCAAATTCCAGTAATTATTTGGAGTATCATATGAACTATTCAATGGATTCTTTAGGAATTTGTGGAGGATTTTTATTTACACTACAACCTTATTGTTGGGGATATTTTAAGTTAAGCGGGCTTACAAATCTGGGATTACTTAATCAAAATTGTCGTTCGGCAATTGTAGATGATAATGCAGCAAATCGAAATCGTCACTCCGGTTCAGTGCTTACTCCGCTAGATCAAGATTGCGATGGAGATGTAGATTTGTTAAACGGAGATATTCTAGGGTCAAACATGTTGTTTTTATTGAATGGAGGAACTCCTGATTCTGCCCATATTGTTTCTCAGGATTCTGCTTTTCCAGTGTATGATGTGTCGGTTGATTTGCAGAATTTACCCGGAGCCTATTATTTAGATTTGGACAATGACGGAATGAAGGATATGTTCTTGAGTCCGTTTGCAACCGTTGGCGAAGATTTTAATAATATGTTGTTTTATAAAAACACAACGAATAATTGTACAAATGTTTTTGATTTTGTTAAATCCCGTTTTCTATCTGATGAAACAATTGATGTAGGAACTTCCTCCAATGTTTCCTTTTTTGATGTGGATAAAGATGGCTTATTGGATATTGTAGCAGGGAATGATTCATATTACAATCCGAATCCTAATTTAGCTTATTCGCGATTGGCTTATTTCAAAAATATTGGAACGTCAACGCAACCTATGTTTACCTTAGTTACCGATGATTGGCTCAACTTATCTTCTATCACCCAATATGGATTGTTTCCTTCTTTTGGAGATTTGGACGGAGATGGCGATGAAGATTTATTGTTGGGAAATGCAGATGGAACCTTGATTTATTATTCGAATACTGCTGGAGTAGGTTTGCCTTGTAATTTTGTTTTTACGTCTCCACAATACCAAGGAATAGATATTGGTAGTAATAGTGCTCCGCAAATTATTGATGTGAATCGTGACGGTAAAAATGATTTGTTGGTGGGCGAACGAAGTGGTGTACTTAATTATTTTGAAAATTCAGGATCGAGTGTGAATCCTGTTTTCAGCACGAACAATCCGAATTTCGGAAATTTGAATGTAATTATGTCCGGGGCGATTGCAGGATACAGCTCTCCCTTGTTATTTGATAATAATGGTATCTATGAAATGTTGGTAGGATCCGATAATGGTACTATTTTTCAATATGCAAATATTGACGGCAATTTGTCAGGAAGTTTTACATTGTTGGATTCTTCTTATCAGAATATTGTGGAACTTAAAAGAATTACGACTGCGAAAGGAGATATTGATGGAGATGGAAAATTTGATTTGTTGACGGGATGTAATTCCGGTGGAATGCGTTTGTATACTCAATATACATCAGTGGGAATTTCAACTATGCCGTCCGCTTCAACTTTGAATTTCAATTTAAGTCCAAATCCGACAAAAGAAAATTGTTTGTTGAATATCCAATCCGAATTTACAAACGAGGAATTTCAAGTTTCTATCGTCGATCTTTCCGGAAGAGTTTTATTCACTACATCTACCTTGCAAAAACAGATGCAACTAAGTACTGCTGCTTTTTCGTCTGGAATATATATCGTACAAGTTAAAATGAAAGGTAATATTTCAGCTAAAAAATTATTCGTACAACGATGAAAAATAAAATTATCCTATTGATCGCAATTTCTGTTTTTCCATTTCTTTCCGATGGTCAAACTCCCTACATGTTCAGAGATACCAACGTAGCGGTATTTCATGGAAGTGTCCGATTGGTTAATCCCTGAGCAAGCGAAATAAATACACTTGTATTTGCTGAGTTGGATTTGAATGGGGATGGGAAGATGGATTTAATCGAATTTGATGCGCCTTGCTTTCGAGTGAATCCTTTTATCAATTTGGGTATTTCTAATGAGTCGTCGTATGTTTATGCACCAGAATATCGTTCAAAATTTCCTGAAAGTTTAGAGGGGTGGGTGCGTACCTTCAATATTGATTTTAATGGTGACTTGGATTTGTTTTCGTATTATGGCGGTGGAATTTCATATTTCAGAAATGATTACTCAATGGGTGGCGGTTTGTTGTTTAATCAAATTACAAATTCAATTCAAACACATTATGGAGGATTTCAAACTAATATTTACGCTTCTCGTGTGAATGCTCCTGCATTAAGTGATATCGATAACGACGGCGATGTGGATATTCTGGCATTTAGTATTAGTGGATCCTGACTAGTACACCATGAAAAATTTTCGATGGATTCTACAGGCAAACCTGGACAAATAAAGTATCACCTGAGTTCTGACATTTAGTAGGATAACAATTCCCACGTTTTAATTCATTTAGCAGGAGGGCTTTCCATAATATCATTTGTTGGAGATCGAAAAGTAAAGATTTTCTTTGTGAATTTGTCCTGTATATGTGCTTCTGTAATATTCCATATTAGAAATCGAATTTCGCGTAATGATAATTTTGTTTCCAACTCCAAATATTTTTCAATGATTAAAGCTATGAAGCAGATTAATACATGTGAATGTGATCGTATTGCCTCCTCCTTTCGATGATATATATGCCTTGTTTCTATATCGCTTTTACTCATTCGAAAAGACTGCTCTACTCGCCAAAGATAATAATAGTGCGAAATGACATTTTCATTTGACAAGTTTGCTTCTTTAAAATCTGTGCAATATCCCTTTATTGCCAAAAGAAGCTTTCGTTTTCAATGGAAGGTGTGTTTAATTCTACTTTTTCTTTGGATATTTTTTCGCAAATTTTACTATTTTGTTTGTAGTTTGTTAGGCTCCTGTTTCCTCTCTTTTTTTAATCATTTTATTTAATTCATATAGATCCATTTTGTATCGTTTGTCGAAAAATTCTCAAACTAATTCGCCAAGTAAAGAGGGAAAACGAGCATTTTTCCGTTTTTGTTTTCTAAAACAGAATGAATTTGTTTCACCAAATCCAAATTGGAAGTTGCCAACCTAGCTCCGACAATATAGGAGATGTTTTTTAATGGGAGCTCTGTCAATCTTTCTTCCGACAACAATGCAGCATAGGTTGCTACGATTGGCTTAATGTCTTTATGTTCATTCATAAAGTTGTCAAGAACTGGCAGCATTGTTTTCCCTTCAAATGTATTACCCGGAAAAACTTCATAGACTAGCGGGAAGCTAGATTGAGTTACCAATAACCATACAACGATTCGAGGTTGTTGAGATTTATTATCTTTTGAGAAGCCTGGTATTCGTAATTCATCAGATTGAAAAGTTTCAAAATAAAGTGTAGTTACATCATAGAGCAAAAAATAGAATGTCTCATTAAATTTTTCTATAGCTACTCTAAAAGCATATTGTTCATTTAAAGAATTTTGTTTTAGCAATTTGGGGATATCTTGGTAAACTCGTTTTGAATATGTGATTCCAAAATAATGTGACAGTAATTCTACTGTTCTTCGTTTAGATGCTGGTTCAATGAGCCGCATGATAACTAAATCAAGAAGGAAGTAAGACTTGATATACCACATTCGCTTATGCAACTCATTAAAAATTGCCTAGCAAACTGATGCCTCCATCTGACAAAAGATAAAACTTAATTCGGATTAAAAAAAGCAAATAGGTTAAAAAAGATTTTTAACTTTCATTATTCATCGTAGTTAACCAAATTCAAACTGGTTAAAATGACAATCAATGTGACCCCCACATCAGCAGCAATAGCGAAAACTAAATTGCTGTAACCAGCAAAAGCAAGGATTATGAAAATAAGTTTAACTGCTATTGCACCCATGGTGTTGAATTTTATTCTAATTAAAGTTTTTCGACTTAACCGAATTAAAAAAGGAATGAGGGATAGTTTATCATTCATCAATGCAATGTTTGCCGTTTCTATTGCGGTGTCACTACCGGCTGCACCCATTGCAATGCCAACGGTGCTTTGTGCAAGTGCTGGAGCATCATTAATTCCATCGCCTACCATGGCAACCATGCCATATTGCTGCAAAAGTTCCTTGATTTTTTCGGCTTTGTTTTCGGGGAGCATGTTGCCGAATATTTTTTTAATGCCAACTTGCTTTGCTACATAGATTGCCGCTTTTTCACTGTCGCCTGTAAGCATTACGGGTTCAATGTTGAGGGATTCCAAATCTTTTAACGCAGCTGCACTATCAGGTTTAATTTCATCCATCAAACCTATGACTCCTGCTACACCTTCGCCGAAACTAACTACTACACTTGTTTTACCTTGCGATGAAAGTTGCTCCACAATTTTCTCTGCTTCTTTATCTATGTGTTGATGCTCTTTTATAAAATCAAGTTTACCAACATAAATTGTTTCGTCTTCACACACCAAACATCTTGCTGTAGCTCCTTTCCCCATTATGCTTTTGAAACCTTCGGTTTTGTGTGGTTCAAATCCTTCTTTTATGCTAGCATCTACAATTGCTTGTGCAAGCGGATGCTCGGAAAATATTTCTGCACCTGCAGTGCAGGCCAAAAGTTCTTCACGGCTTGTTCCGTTCAAAGGAAAAATATCTGAGACAATAGGGTTTCCAAATGTGATTGTTCGTGTTTTGTCTAATGCAATTGCTTTGATGTTTGCTAATGCTTCCAAATATTTACCCCCTTTCACCAATGCTCCTTTAGCTGAAGCGTTACCAATAGCTGCGTAGATAGCCACTGGAGTAGATATGACCAAGGCACAAGGACAAGCGATTACTAAAAGTGTAATAGCTTGTTGCAGCCATTGATCGAAATCAAGTTTCAAAATAAAAACCGGAACTACAAATAGAAGTAAAGAAAGAACTAACATTGCAGGAGTATAATACTTTGCAAACTGCTGAATGAATTTTTGCGTTTCGCTCTTGTTTGCTTGTGCTTCAAATGTGAGCCGAACAATTTTTGAAAAAGTGGTATCAACCGAAAGTTTGGTTGTTTCTATTTCAATGAAACCATTTTTATTTAGTGTTCCCGCAAAAAGATTATCACCAATTTGCTTGTCTTTTGGAATGGGTTCACCTGTGATGGCAGCTTCATCTACGGCGGTTTCGCCTGAAATTATTTTGCCGTCAAGTGGTATCATTTCACCAGGCTTTACATGAATGACTGTTCCTACTGTAATTTTATCAATGGCAATATATCCATTTTGTGATTTTACAAAAGCGGTCTTTGGGGCATTGCTCACTAACTCATCTAAAGCGGTTTTACTATTGGCGATGCCAATATCTTCCAAGCGTTCACCTAATACATACAAAACAACCAATACTGCTGCTTCAGGAAATTCATTTAAATAGAAGGCGCCGATAACAGCAATAAGCATCAGCAAATTGATGTTGCTGAATTGGAGTTTGAAAATTGCTTTTACTCCATTCCACAATACATTATAGCCTATGATTAAAATGAAAGTGGCATAAATGAAAGGTGCATACGGCATAGGAATGTCTATTCCTACAATGGAAAGAATTTCCAATGTAACCACTATCGCGATTGCAAATAGAAGGAAGAGGAATTTTTTATCTTTGATTGGTAGTTTCATTTTTTGATTATTTAAACTTATTTAATTACTGCTTTGCCTGTGATAAATCCATACACCATAAATACCCCCACTCCAAAAATTAAAACAAGAACCAGTTTTTTGAAAATATTTTCAGGCACTTTATCTAATAGTTTTTTTCCTAGCCATGAACCTGCATAAGCTAATACAAACAAGACAGGAATATACCAGAGATATTTTTTGTCAAGGTAGCCATTGGCTAAATAAACAATGGTTCGTGAAAGGTCAACGGCAAAATCAATTCCTGCGGAAGTGCCTACAAAAGCATCTTTCTTTAGGTCAAAAGCCGTGAGAGTTGCACCTCGTATTGCGCCGCCTGTTCCTATAAGCCCTGCAAGAAAACCTGCAACTGCACCACCCGTGATTGCATTAAAGTTGGTTGGCTTAAACTTCAAATCCTTTTTAATAAAGAAGGTGATTGCAAAGGCAACAAGAAATATTCCCATAGCCAGTTCTGCATATTTGAGTTCAACTTTATTATTTAGGTAAGCACCAAGAAGAACCATAAGCACACTTGGCAATCCTACTTTGAGCATCAACTTCCAATCAATGCTTTTGCGGAAAAGATAGACTTGTGCTGAGGTGCTAAAAATATGAAGAATGCCTGTGAGGGCAAGTGTAGTTTTAAAATCAAATAACATTCCCGCTAAAGGAACAAAAAATACAGAGGAGCCGAAGCCACTGAGTGTGCCAATAATTTCACTTACAAAAGCAAGAAGAAAGAAGATGATTGTTGTTGTAGTGGTATCCATTTTTGAAACATTTAATTTGTTAGCAACAATTTTCTCCTGCTTGTATTGATGGACACTTTACAGTTCCGTAACTGCAATAAACACAACAGTCGCCTGGCTTTGGTTTTAAAAGCGTTTTACACTTTCCACATTCGTAAAAAAATTGGCAAGCATCTGTCGGCATGATATCGCTTTTCTTATGTCCGCACTGAGGGCAAGTAATTTCTGATCGCAATTCTAATTCTTTACCATCCATTAAAACACAAGTTTTGCAGTTGTTATGAAGTTTGTTTCGTCGATAATTCCAAACTGTTGCCACCAAAAGTCCAAACATTCCAATGTAAAGAAAATAAGTCCAATAGTTGCTAATGTTGAAATGGTAACCATAAAAAATTAAAATCCCGCTTGAAATAGCAACTAATAAAGGATATGCGTAACGATGTTTGCGATATGAAATATAAAATCCAGCAACGGAAAATAAAACCATCATCTGAAAAAAACACATTGTCCACCCTCCAAATAATTCAAAACTTCCTAATCCCAAAGCAGACGCCGCAAATGCGAATAGTGGAAAACAGCAAGGTGAAAAAAGTGCTGTGATAAAAAGGCTTGCTGTGCCGAGTTTGTCTATGTTAGCTAGTAGTTTCATAAATTCATTTAACTTCGTGCCCCTAACTTATTTTCTATTTATTCTAATTTTAATGAGTGACACCAACTCCATAAGGGTCAACTGAAACTTCTGCTTTGAAGTTTGGAACTAATTGTAGTGTAATCATATCAATGGCTGTCATATAACCGTTTTTGCCTCCGCAAACAGATGAGTGATGCGGCGCTGGACCGCCAGTCGTTACATTACGATTAGAAATATAAACTCTGTTGTTATAATCATCCACTGCAATTCCATGTGGTTGATGACCAGTGTACACTGTGCCTACAACTTGCAATGAATTGTAATCGATAATATATACTGAACCAGTTTTTCCAGGGAATGTTACAAAATCATCGGTGCATGAAACAAAGAGATATGGATTAGTTTGAGAAACTCCCATTTCTTGTGGAAAAACACCTACAGGAATAGATGCAAGTAAACTGTCATTCATGGTGCTAACAGCTAAAATTAGATTGGTATTTTGTGCAGTGAGAAAATATTTTGAACCATCAGGACTAAAATGAATTTCGTGAAAGCGATGGTTACCTCCAGTGAAGTTTTTAGAATTATAATTGGAAATATCATTAACTGGGATTTTCCATATGTTGCTACCAAGTTGTGCTGTTACATAAAGTGTGTCATCAGTTATATTCAGCGCAGAACCGTGAGGAGCACTAAACCCAAAATTCCAATTTTGTTTTGTCATGTTTTCCAAATCAACAAAGGAGATGATGCCGGAATTGAAATCAACTACATACGCTTTTTTTGAATCGGAAGAAATTGCGAAAGTATTCCAAGAGCCGAAGCCAATATCAACCTGACCAAGTAAAGTATTATTGGTAGTACTAAATTTTTGGAAGTAATTACCTGCAATAAATGAAGCACAATAGAATTGATTATTAGGAGCAACTTTAACCATGTGAGGAGCTTCTATTTGAGGAGAATTGCCCGCGTGAACATAACGCATGGTAAGCATTGAGGAAGCATCAAAAACAGCTATTTCATCGCAACCCTGACAGCCAGCATAAAATTTCTTACGCAAAGGGTTATCTGAAAATTTAACAAATCCATTCTTATCAGGTGCACCGTCTTGAATCCAACTTTCCAAAATACTTAGTTCTTCTATTGTAAGAAATGTTCCGTTAACAGGCATGGTCGGTAGTAATTGAAGATAAGGAAGAAGCGAATCGTGATTAGTGTAATATATGATCAAACTAAAATCAGGACGATACGGTATTACGGCTGAACCTCCACTTCCCCCTTCAAATAATTTTTCCCACGTGCTTAAATCAAGGCCACCTGCCCCTAAATGACTTTGCGTATTATGACATCCTGCAGTAGCACATTTATTAATAACGATATTAGCAACATCAGCAGGATAATTAGTTTCAAGGACGGGTTGGGGCATTTCGTATTTGTCGTAGTGACACGAAATAAAATTAATCACAACAACAAATAATATTGCTGCAGTAATCACTATCGAAATTTTTTTCATAACACTTATTTTAAATTATTCTGTAACAGGAACAGTCAAAACTAATTGACCTGATGATTGAGAAAGAACATACGGAATACCGCCTTTTACAGGTGCTGATACGGTCGTATCATAAGCTGTCATGTAAATATAGTATTTGCCAGGCTTTAGATTTGCAATTTCAATGCTATTTTGAGTTGTGTCAGCAATAAGATCCAAATCGTAAGCGGATGGATTTGCTCCTGGAAAGTCTTGCGAATTGAATTTGACATATGCATGGTAAGGTCTAGTTAATTTACTATGATGTTTTGGAAATGCAATAATCGTTGTGTTTCCTCCTGTTCCAGCATAATGACACGAGCCATCATCTTCTTCGGCATCGGCATTATAACTAATTGAAATCGGGTCCATGCAGCCTTTTACTTTATCCTTTTTGCAGGAGGTGAACATTGTTGATGTGGCTATGACAGCCACGAGAATTGTTTTTTTCATTTTGACTTTAATTTTATAATTTGAGATTAATAATTATAAATTGTTTTAATTTCTATTTTTCTTTCTTTTCCTCATCAGCAGGTGCGCAACAGCCAACCGTCTCTCCGCTTTTCAATGCAGACATTAAGTAGTATGCCCCTTTAATAACAAGCTGGGCGGTTGATGTAATTTCACTCATTGGAATAACTTCTATCATCTCGTTAGCTTCTGTGCCTGTTTTTACTTCTATCATTCTATATGCTAACGGTATTATATTTCCTTTTGAGTCTTTTACTTTGTAGGGGTCTTTTCCTTTTACGGCAGGTGCGCTGCACAGCAGGTCATTTACAACAAACACGTATTGTTTTTCGCCTGCGCGAATGACAGCTTCGGCAGGAACAGCCGTTACATTATTGCTTGCTACATGTATGAGCGCACTGATGAAAATACCGGGTATGAGTTCAAGATGTTTGTTGTTTTTTATTTCAGCATGAACAGCAATTGATTTTGTAATATTGTCCATTGCTTTACCAATTTTAAAAACTTCGCCTTCAATCTGCGCATTATCCTGATTGGGCAAAACGATACTTATCTTTTGCCCGATTATTATTTTGTAAAAATCTTTTTCAAAGACGTCCAAATGCACAAGGATGCGGCTGTTGTCAATTACATCAAAGAGCATTTTATTAGGTTCAACAAAAGCTCCCATGCTGCCATGAATTTTTCCAATGTATCCATTGATAGGAGAACGCAATGAAAGCACTTTTGAAATATTACCTTTATCTAATTCCGATGTTGAAATGCCAAGCATGGAAAGCTGGCTTTCAATTGCGTTAAACCGTCCTTTCTCTGTGTTATATTTTGATTCGGCTTCCTGAAATACTTTGCCTGAACTTGCTTTTGCTTCGTACAATTCTTTCTGACGTTCGTAATCTTTTTCAAGATATGATATGCTGTTTTTTACGCTTGTATAATCTTCCTGTAATTTTATAAAATCGGGATGCTCTAACGTCATTACGATTTGTCCTTTTGAAACATGGTCGCCTTCGTAAGCTTTGATGGTTTTAATGATGCCACCAATATATGTGGATACTTCGGCATAATTCTGAGGTGGAACATCAAGCGTTCCAGTTGCTTTAATTGATTCGCCAAGAGAAGTTGCTTTTAGATTTCCCAATTCAATACCGGCAGCTTTAAACTGTTTTGAGGTGATGACTAAATCCTGTTGAACTGCTTCTGCGGAATCAATATGTGCATGTTGTGCATCTTTCTCAATGGAGGAAACATCTTTTTCTTCCTGTGCGGGAGTGCCTTTTTTGCAGGATGTGAATGTGTATAATGCAATAAGGAATCCGGCAAGTGGTATTAAAAATTTGTTTTTCATTTTATTTTCTCCTTTAATGGATTCTGTTTGAATAAATTTTTGATTGTATTGGCTGATGTTTATTTTCATGGTACTTCCTTAATTTTCTTCTCTCCTGAAAATAAAATATACAAAACAGGAAGTATCATTAAAGTTAACAATGTAGCAGAAATAAGTCCGCCAATCACTACTGTTGCCAAAGGACGCTGCACTTCTGCACCTGCTGAACTTGAAAGCGCCATTGGTAAAAACCCAAGTGAAGCAACGGCAGCAGTCATAAGTACAGGACGAAGCCTTACTCGCGTACCTGTAAGAACTCTTTCTTCAATATTGTTCATGCCTTCATTTTTTAACTGGTTAAAATATCCGATTAAAACAATTCCATTTAATACAGCTACACCGAATAATGCAATAAAACCAACACCTGCCGAGATACTGAAAGGCATATCCCGCAGCCATAAAGCAACTACTCCTCCTATTGCAGATAGCGGTACGGCGGTAAATATTAAAAGTGTTTGTCGCATAGAGCTGAATGTAAAATAAAGAAGAATAAGAATAAGAAATAAAGCAGCAGGCACGGCAATAGCGAGCCTTTTGTTTGCTTCAATTAAATTTTCAAACTGTCCTCCGTAAGTTAGATAATACCCTGCCGGAAGTTTGAGTTCTGCATCTATTTTTTTCTGAATTTCTTCGACTACTGATTGCACATCACGATTGCGGACATTCAACCCAAGTGTAATTCTTCTTTTCCCATCATCACGCGAAATCTGCATGGGCGCTGCATTAAAATTAATTTCTGCTAATTGGCTTAATGGAATTTGTGCACCGTTCTTTAATGGAATGGAGAGGTTGCGAATATCCGTTATGTTAGTTCGCAATTCTTCTTCGAGGCGTACCACCATATCAAATCTTTTTTCGCCTTCAAAAACAACTCCTGCAACTTCTCCTGCAAAAGCAGTTCGCAACACGCGGTTGATGTCATAAATACTTAACCCATATTGCGAAATTCTTTCCCTGTTATACTTTACTGTTATTTGAGGAAGTCCTGTAACCTGCTCGGCTTTTAAATCTGCAACACCTTCTATATTTTCTATCAACCTTATTACTTCGCTTCCCTTTTGTGCAAGCGTATCTAAGTCCTCGCCAAAAATTTTAACAGCCACATCGGCACGTACACCTGTCATCAGTTCATTAAAGCGTAATTGAATTGGTTGGGATATTTCCATGCTCACACCGGGTAGATTTGATAATTCAGATTTTATTTTATCTGCAAGCTCTTCACGAGTTTCTGCACTTGTCCAATCCTCCTTTGCTTTTAAAGAAATAATTATATCCGCTACTTCCACTGACATGGGGTCTGTAGGAATTTCAGCAGAACCGATTCTTGAAACCACTTGTTTGACTTCGGGAAATTTTGCTTTCAGCATTTTTTCAAGGCGGGTAACGATAGAAACATTTTGTGATAACGAACTTCCTGCCATGATTCGTGTGTTCAATGCAAGGTCGCCTTCTTCCAATGTTGGAATAAATTCACCACCCATACTAAGAAAAAGGAAGAGACTGCCAACGAATAAAACCACAGAAGTAATTATTACCGTCATTTTTTTTCGCAATGCAAAATGTATCATAGGATCATATACACGTTGAAAAAAATTCATCAGATTGTCAGATATATTGCGCTTGTGTTCTGTTTTCTTGCTGAGACACAATGCTGACATCATAGGCACATACGTGAGCGATAGAATAAACGCACCAAGAATTGCGAAAGAAACTGTTTGTGCCATAGGTCCAAACATTTTTCCTTCAATACCTGTGAGCGTAAGTATTGGGAGATATACAATCAGTATTATTATTTCTCCGAAAGCGGCAGAAGTTCTGATGCGTGATGATGCTTCATAAACTTCTCCATCCATTTCGTTTTGTGATAACAATTTTTTTCCCGAAAGGGAAACTGTGCCAATTCGATGAACTATACTTTCTACAATGATTACAGCACCGTCCACAATAATTCCGAAATCAATTGCGCCTAAACTCATCAGGTTACCTGACACACCAAATACTTTCATCATCCCCAATGCAAAAAGAAGTGATAACGGAATTACAGTGGCAACAACCAAACCTGCACGAAGGTTTCCCAAGAGTAAAACCAAAATAAAAATTACAATTAAACCACCTTCAATTAAATTAGTGGTAACAGTATTAATTGCTCTATCCACTAATTCGGTACGGTCAAGAAAGGGTTCTATCACAACACCTTTGGGGAGTGATTTTTGTATAGTTACAATTCTTTCTTTTACTAATTCCGTTACCTCTGCTGAGTTTTGTCCTTTCAACATCATTACCACACCTACCACTACTTCGCCTTTGCCATCACGTGTTGCAGCACCATAACGAATTGCACTTCCATATTGAACCGTTGCAATATTGCGCACCAAAACAGGAACGCCATCAGTTTCTTTAACAACAATACTTTCAATATCGCTGAGGTTTTCAACCATGCCCATGCCTCGAATAAAATAAGAGTTGCTTCCTTTTTCAATGTAACTGCCGCCAGTGCTTTCGTTATTTTTTTCAAGTGCTTCAAAAAGTTCGGGCAAGGTAACATTCATTGCTTTTAACTTTTGAGTATTAACAGCAATCTCATATTGCTTAAGGTGTCCGCCAAGCGTATTTATTTCTGCAATGCCGGGTATGCCCAACAATTGCCGCTTTACAATCCAATCCTGAAACGTGCGCAACTGCATATCGGAATAGGCACTGTCATAGCCGGGTTTTGCGTGCAACACATACTGATAAATTTCACTAAGCCCTGTGGATACAGGTGCTAAATCAGGACTTCCAACTCCTCTGGGAATATTTTCTTCTGCTTCCTTAAGCCGTTCATTCACCATTTGCCGCGCCAAGTAAACATCCACTTTGTCTTTAAACACAATGGTAATTACAGATAAACCTGTGCGAGATATTGAGCGCAACTCAATCATATCAGGCAGGCTTGCGCACACCATTTCAATAGGTGCAGTAACGTATTGTTCCACTTCCTGCGATGCGAGGGTTGGTGCAACTGTTATAACCTGCACCTGATTATTGGTAATATCAGGCAAGGCATCCATTGGCAGTTGCGAAAGCGAATAGCTTCCCCATCCAATGAGTAGTAAAACAAATAACCCGATGATTAATTTGTTTTTAATGGAGAATTTTATGATTCTGTCAATCATTACAATTTTAATTTTGAGAATGAAGGAAATCCTGATTAATTTGCAGTCTGTACTTGTTCATGCATAACACAAACTGTTACCGGATAGTATAACCCATTAGGAACACCCGATTAAATAAGAAAAATAGCAGAACTTACTTTTTCTTGCAGCAATCGTCCAAGTTATCATAAGCGGTAGGGTCAGCTTTTACATCCCCTGCATCAAAACCTGTTTGTGCAATCACTTCCTTGATTTTTTGCTCATCAATCTTGCCCCCGTCATAATTCACTGCAATGATTTTTTCATCTACTTTCATTTCAGCCGATGTTACACC
This sequence comes from Bacteroidia bacterium, assembly GCA_046160245.1. GTDB lineage: Bacteria > Bacteroidota > Bacteroidia > AKYH767-A > OLB10 > JAJTFW01. The sequence continues at coordinate 14,756 of JBJXGU010000267.1, read as the reverse complement.
GGGAGTTGCCTTTAATGCTTTTTCAACACGCTCTTTGCATGATTCGCATTCTTTGCAATGGTCGCAATAGATTTCAGTAGTTAGAGATAAAGATTCACCACTTTTTTGACCGCATGACGCTAAAATAGCTGCCATGAATAGGATTGATAAAATAATTTTAATTGAGTTCATTTTTTTGTTTTAAGTAATATATAATTTTGTTTTAGACTCTAGGATTATTATTAATGATTGTGTCCTTCGTGTTTGTCATGAATTGTATCATCAGCAGCATGGTCATGCCCTGAATGACTTTCGTATTTGGTTGAATCATGTGGATGTGCATTTTCATCTTTACTTTCAGAATCATAATTATGTCCGTCTCCTTCTTTGTGTTGGTGCTTTGTGTCATGTGATGTATCAGCACCAATAATTCCGTGTTCATGCTTTTCATTTTCCTTGTGTTCCACTTTGGCTAAATCCCTTCCGCATACAGGGCATTTGCCGGGTTGGTGATACACCTTTCCCTTTTCACAATCCATCGGGCATTGGTAGTCGGCATGAGCAATTTCTACAATTGGCTCGTCACTTTTTTCTTTTTGCGCTGCATTATCAGTTTGGTTGCAGGCTTGTAAGACAATTATTGAAATAACAATTGCTAATGATTGAATGATTGATTTTTTAGTCATGATAATTGGTTTTATGATTATAATTAATTAATAGAAATTATTTTATTGTTCCTTTCTTCTTAAAAGTAATTGCAGGAACTGTACATTTATTGAATCGGCAAATGCTTCTTGCTTTATGTTGAATTGCGAAACATCCATATTCAAAAAACCTGTTAAACTGCATACATAATTTGGTGATGCTTTGAAATGTTCCAATGTTGCATTCATGATTATTTCTTTCTCAATTTTATTAATCACGACTTTGACGGGAACTTTCATTTTTAGTTTCGGATGGTTCCATGTTATAAAATCATCATCCGGAATGTTGCCTGTAAACTGAACAAACAAAGGCGGATTTGTTCTGTTGATGGAATCTAAAGAATCAACTCCTGTCAGCAAAGTTCTAATGTCGAGCCTCACTGTAAAATCTTTTGTTTTGTAATTGAGAAATAATTTAAGTTGGTGGCTCTCGATTAAAATATTTTCGTTTTGATATAAACCTGTAATAAGCACATGCCCATCGTTGGTGGCATACATATTTTGGGCATACATATAATTTGATATGGCAAATAATATAGTTGTTAAGAGAGTGGATTTTTTCATTTTAATTATATATTAGTTTTCAAATTCAAAGTCGGTTTGATAACATTCAGTAAGAAGTTCAATGAGGTGTTTCTTTCTGCTATACTCCGAATCAGGTAAAGTTGCAAAAGCATATAACCGTGTTATTGTTTGTGCAAAGTGATAGTTGAGTTCTATTTTCATATTGAATGTGATGGGTGAATCCGCATGGTTTCTTAAACGGTAAGCAACTCCCAGATTAATTGTTAAAGAACTATTTTCGGGAATGGCTTTCCATTTGTTGTCCAAAAAAATATCGAGCATACCATGCGCAGATGAATAAACTATTGTGTTTCGTAATTGCCGTATAGAATAATCAAACTCCGCTTTGCCGCCTGCCACCACCTTCAATTCAAGCAAACCGCCTTTATCGTTTTCAATGAATTGAAGAACGGTTAATTTTACTTTCCAAGTTGGATTAAAATCAAATACATCCTGACTTTTCATTATATTAATTGATTGTTTTTTTATGCGTTTTCATATATTTGAATGCTTCCTGTATATCGAGTTCGCGTGTGTTATTTCCCGTTCTGATATAGAAGGAAGTGCTTTGCAGATATTTTACAAAAGCCGGAGCTTTTACTTGATTTACTTTTACAGCGCACACATCTTTATTTTGGTGTTGAAAAAATTTAATGTGTATGTTCTTACAAGAATCGGCTCCAATACTGAGTGAAATTAAATTCATAAGGTATTGCTCAAAGCCATCTATTTGATTCTGTTTTAATGACTGGCAATCTTTTTCAAGACCAATAATGGCTGCATCATCTGCCACGCCAATCACCAATGTTCCTCCGCTTGTGTTCATAAAAGCGGCAATTGTTTTTAACGCAGCTAACTCAATTTCCTTGTTTGTTTTATTCAACCTGTAATCCCAACGAAGCGAAGATTTGAATTCTATTTTATTGCTTTCCCGCATTTGAAGGAGTTCCTCCAAAGTAATATTCTTTTCACGCTGATGCAATGATGTTTTTAAACGGTATAATAAATAGCCGATGATACCTCCAATAGAAAGAAAAAGAAACAGCATTATCAGATTATCAAAATGAAATTGAAGCAGAAACTCTTTGTATGAGGTAATCATGACTTGTGTTAAAGGTTTACTATGCATTATCGAGTCATACTTTAACAAAGAAATGACCAATGGACAAATAAGTAATAGGTTGCCTAAAGCACCGAGAGATACCCACAGAATCGGATGAGAGAATACGGTTCTTTTCATGTATAGACTATTTCCTTGAAGTTCTCCATTTTAATTTTTATTTGGCGGGTGAAGAACCCTGCCTCTCCAATTCATGCTATGCACAAGAACAAAGAAACAGGGGTTCACCCAAGTTTGATTTAATGATGATGTCCTTCTCCTTTATTACTCATTTTAGCAAGCACAAAAAATGCTCCCTGTGTTACTACTTTGCTGTTGGCTGGAATGTCTTTTAGTAAAGTAATTTCAGTGTAGCCCACATCGGTTGTTCCTTTGCGCACGGGAATTTTTTCAAAGGTTGTTCCTTCTTCTTCATGGTGTTCGCCTTCTTTGTGATCATCTTTTGCTTCTTCGCTGTGTTCATGGCCGTTTTCATCATGTTTGTGTTCGGCTGTTTCGCCTTCACCATGTTCGTGATGTTCTTCTTCGGTGTGTTCATCTGTCACAATGAAAATAAATTCCTGCCCTTCATGGCTTACAATTGAATTTGTAGGTACTGCATCTAGTGTTGCATTTTCCAAACTCACTAAGGCAGTGATGCTCATACCATCAATTAATCCCTGTTTATTACCTTTTACCATTGCATGTATTGCTATTGCCTTTGTATTTTGTTCAAAGGTGTTGCTAATGGCATAAACATCTGCATCGTATTCTTTACCTGGATTATTGGTAAGTGTGAAATGTATGGTTTGCCCTACTTTAAGTTTTGACAAATCTTTTTCATACACATACAAATCCAAATGTAGTTGGCTGTTGTCAACAATGGTAGCAATAGGATTGTTGGCATCAACATAGCTGCCAATGTTTACCATTACATTGCTTACTGCCCCGCTTATAGGGCTTGTAATGTTCACGATTGACTGAATGGTTTCGCTTGTGAGTGATGCGGTATTGATTCCAACGGATTCCAATTGCTTTTGCAAACTCGCTTTACGTGCCTTGAGTGCTTTTAATTCGGCTTCGCTTGTCTGTAAAGTTTTTAAGGCCGCTGCGTTTCCTTGCTGCAATTCTTTTTGTCGTGCAAATTCCAATTGTGCGAAATCTGCTTTAGCTGAAACGGAGATAAATTCTTCCTGCATGATGATGAAAGAATTGTTGGCAATGGTTGCTATGGTTTGTCCTTTGCTAACGGTGTTACCTGTTTGTACTAAAATGGATTTAATTACGCCTCCTAATGATGCGGTTGCTGTGGCCATGTTTTGATTAGGCACTTTCAACAATCCGTTTGCTTTGAGTGAAGCCGTGAGTTGTTTTTTTTCAATGCTGCCAAACTCAATCTTTATGGATTTCATCTGCTCGTCTGTAAGCGTTGCAGTGTTAGCGTTTTCGTGTTCGTCATGGTGCTCCTCGCCATGTTCACCATCTTCTGCTTTAGTTTCGGATTTACTACCGCAAGATGATATAGTGAATATGCCATAAGCGATTGCCAAAATAAATATTGTTTTAATTGTTGGTGGCTTCATTATGCTGAATTTATTTATGATTTTCTTTTTCATTTTATTAGAATTTATTTATTGATTAATAAATTGATGTTGATAATGGATTGATTAATTTGATTGATGGATTGCAAATATTTTAACTGCACATCGGTAGCGGTTTGCAAGGCGCTTGCATATTCAATATATCCGATTTCACCACTGCGGAAACCAAGCGTTGCTGTATTTGTAATTGTTTCGGCATTTTTTACAGATGATACTTTATAAAGGTTGTACTGTTCCAAATAAAGCGTATATTGCTGAAAAGCATTTTGCAATTGATTTTGCAAAAGCAATTTGCTGTTGTCTGCTTCTTTTTGCAATGACTGCTGCTGCAATTTGAGCGATTTAACTTTTGCTGTGTTGCTGAAAAAGGTAAGCGGAATATTTAATCCGACATTAAAACCTGTGAATCTTTCGGATGAACCGAAGTAAACATCGTTATTGTTCACATTTTGAAAACCAATGATTGATTGATTGAAGTAACCTACATTAAAGTCAGGAAGCGTTTGAGCGGTTTCCAACTTTTTATTTTTCTCTGCAATGACTGCCTGTTGATACAACATTTGCAAAGAAGGGTTTTGCATAATTGCCGATGTATCTAAAGTTGCTGTTAATGTGATGGGTTCAAACACAGTGCTTACTTCAAAATCTTCGCTGCTGTTCATCAGTGTTTTTAATGAGTTATAACTTGCAGCGTACTCGGCTTCTGCTTGTTTAAATAGCAATGTAATTTCATTGCGCTTTGTCTCAGCAGTTGTTTTTTCCAAGAGGTTTGTTTCGCCTGTGTTATAGCGCAATGTTGCAACAGTTACAAAATTGTCATACAAACTATCCAACTGTTTTAATTTAACTTTTGCATTTTGCAAATACTGCAATTGATAGTAAAGTAATTGCACCTGTGCTCTTATTTCGTTAGCAGTTGCCTGTTGTTTTAACTCGCTGTTTCTATATTCGGCTTTGTATAATCCTGAACGCGCGCTGAAATAAGTGGGGAAAGGAATATTTTGTGCAATCTGAAAACTGTTGTCTTTATTAATGCTGTTGAACTGCCCATACTGATAATTGAGTTCGGTCTTGGGTAATTCAAAAAATGAATTTTTAAGTTTCGAATAAGATTGAACATTGAGTTGCGATGCCTGGATTTGCAAATTGTTTTTTAATGCAGTGCCTATTGCATCTTCAACTGTCAATAATTTTTGCGTTTGAGCATCTGCACTGGTAAACCCAAAAACACACAACACTAAAATTGTTGTTACAATATTTGGTTTTAATTTTGTTTTTGCTGAAAACAAAAGATAGAGCAGAGGCAAAACAAACAGTGTTAAGAATGTTGCAGTGATTAATCCACCAATTACGACAGTTGCCAAAGGTTTTTGAACTTCGGCTCCTGCACCATGCGAAAGCGCCATTGGTAAAAATCCAAGTGATGCAACTGTTGCTGTCATTAACACAGGTCGTAAACGGATTTTTGTCCCTTCAATAACTCGTTGTAAGATGTCTGTCATGCCGTCTTTTTCTAATTGATTAAATGTACCCACAAGAACAATTCCGTTTAAAACTGCTACACCAAAAAGTGCAATGAACCCAACACCAGCTGAAATACTGAAAGGCATATCACGTAACAACAATGCAAATACTCCCCCTATTGCCGCCATTGGAATAGCAGTGAAAATAAGTGTGGCTTGCCTTATAGATGTGAAAGTGAAATATAGCAACATAAAAATAAGAGCCAATGCAACCGGTACAGCAATCATTAATCTTGCTGAAGCAGCTTGCAAATTTTCAAAAGTTCCACCGTAAGTATAATAATAACCTTCGGGAAGTTTTGCCTTTTCACCTAATTGTTTTTGAATATCCTCAACCACACTTGCTACATCTCTGCCTTTTACATTGAAGCCAACTACAATTCTGCGCTTACCGTCTTCACGGCTAATTTGGGCGGGGCCTAATTCCAGTTTTACTTCTGCGACTTGCGATAATGGAATTTGTGTTCCATTTGCAGTTGGAATATACAAGTGGCTTACGTCATCAATATTGTTGCGGTGTGTGCTGTCGAGGCGAACTACCAAATCAAATTTTCTTTCGTTTTCAAACACAACTCCTGCGCTGCCTCCTGCAAATGCAGTGCTTACAATGTGGTTGATATCGTCAATGTTCAAACCATAGTTCGCAATTTGCGAACGATTATATTTGATAACGATTTGCGGAAGTCCGGCAACCCGTTCAACACTTGGTTCGGTGGCACCTTCTACATTTTGAACAATTGCGTTTACCTTATTGGCATAGTTTAATAACGTATCCATGTTTTCGCCAAATATTTTTACTGCAACATCCTGTCGAATACCTGTCATCAATTCATTAAATCGCATTTGTATGGGTTGACTTTTTTCAAAGAAAACACCGGGGATAACTTCCAATTTTTCATAGATTTCATCTGCCAAATCATCATAAGAAATATCGCGCTTCCATTCGCTTTGCGGTTTTAGAATTATCATCATATCGGATGCTTCGGGAGGCATGGGATCTGTTGGAACTTCGGCACTTCCCGTTTTTCCGACAACCATTTTGACCTCATCAAATCCCTTTATTATCCGTGAAGCTTGCATAGAGGTTTCAATACTTTGTGACAAGGACGTTCCTTGCGATAAAATGCAATGAAAAGCAAAATCCCCTTCTTGCAATGTTGGTATAAATTCACCACCCATTCTTGAAAAAATAAAAACAGATATCACAAATACTACCACTGTCGCAGTTACAATTACTTTTTTTAAACGGATTGCTTTTTCTAAAAGCGGAGCATAAATATGTTGAAAAAAGTTCATCATTCGATCACTAAAAGTTTGCTTGTGTGAAATGGTTTTAGGTAAAAACGCTGCACACATCATTGGAATATAAGTAAGCGATAAAATCAATGCTCCGAAAATGGCAAAACCTACAGTTTGAGCCATCGGACTAAACATTTTTCCTTCAATGCCAATTAATGTAAGTATAGGAATATAAACGATAAGGATAATGATTTCCCCAAACGCTGCACTAGTCCGGATTTTAGATGCTGATTTAAAAACTTCGTCGTCCATTTCTTGTTGTGAAAGTTTGCCAATTGTTTTTCGCAAACCCAAATGATGTAAAGTAGCTTCTACAATAATTACTGCACCATCCACAATCAAACCAAAGTCAATTGCTCCTAAGCTCATGAGATTTGCACTTACGCCAAACACATTCATCATTCCCAAAGCAAATAACATAGATAAAGGTATTGCTGATGCAACAATCAAACCTGCCCTAAAATTTCCAAGAAATAAAACCAAGACAAAAATTACAATCAATGCACCTTCAATTAAATTTTTTTCAACAGTGCTGATTGCCCTGCCTACCAATTCGGTTCTGTCAAGATAAGGTTCAATGACAACATCAACTGGCAAAGACTTTTGAATGGTTGTCATTTTTGCTTTCACACGGTTTACAACATCAGCACTATTTGCACCTTTGAGCATCATTACCACTCCTCCTACTGCATCCACCTCGCCATTGTAGGTAAGGGCTCCATAACGAACGGCACTTCCTAATCGTACTTCAGCTACATCTTTAATTAAGATTGGAATCCCATTTGGATTATTTTTTACCGCAATGCTTTTTATATCATCAAATGACCCAATCAAGCCAACACCTCGAATGAAATAGGCGTTTGGCTTCTTGTCAATGTAAGCACCTCCTGTGTTCTCATTATTTTTTTCTAAAGCGGTAAAAATTTCAGGAATTGTAATTCCCATTGCAATCATTCGATCGGGATTAACAGCAACTTCGTATTGCTTGAGTTGGCCTCCGAAGCTGTTAACCTCCGCTATACCTGGCGTACCATATAGTTGTCGCGCAACAATCCAATCTTGCATGGTACGTAAGTCCATCGCAGTATATTTTTCCTCACTTCCTTTCTTCGGGTGAATAATGTATTGATATACTTCCCCTAATCCCGTGCTGACTGGAGCTAGCTCGGGTGTACCAATTCCCTTCGGAATTTTTTCTTCAGCTTCTTTTAATTTTTCATTGATAAGTTGTCGTGCAAAGTAGATGTTCACTTTGTCGTCAAAAACAACCGTTATTACAGAAAGCCCGAAACGAGAAATACTTCGTAACTCAACCAAATCAGGAAGGTTGGCAATGCTTTGTTCGATGGGATACGTAACTAGTTGCTCTACTTCCTGCCCGGCAAGTGTTGGGCAAAGTGTTATGATTTGAACCTGGTTGTTAGTAATGTCAGGAAGCGCATCAATCGGCAATTTACTAACACTCCATACGCCCCAAATAATAAGTGCAAAGGTCATCAGACCAATGATAAATTTATTTTTTATACTAAACGCAATTATTTTGTCTAACATTCTATTAATAATTTTAATGAATAAATACAGTTCTTCTTACTGTGTGTATATACAGCAAGTAGGTTCGTTCTGAATTAGCAGAACACTATAGATTCATTAACTAATTTTTGGCGGTTGCCAAATAGACAAATAAACTTCTGAAAAAAAAGAAGTATAGTAAATAGGAAAAATCTCTTCTACAACAGGTTTAAGTCTGTAAATCGTAGAGGGATAAAAAATATTGGTAATAGATTGTCCACAACAGGCACAAATGCAAAAAGGGGAGCAATTTTCATTGCCACTTTCATGATCAGAATGCTCGGAGGTGGTGTAAATATCTCTCTTAACATCCTGAAAATCACAGTCCTTTATGTCACTGCAAGGCCTTACAGCCATGGCCAACAAGTAAAAACTGAATATAAGAGTTAAAACTTTCACGTGTCAAATATATGCGTTTTAAGTTAAAAAGTCTAAAAAAGCTAGAAATAATAGTTATATGCGTAATAAATAGGCATTATCAATGATGAATCATAAAGTCAGACCTTTTGTTCGTGGCCGGCTGAAAGTAAATCAATCACCTAATATTTTCATTAAAACCAAGCTAACATCGTTCACAAATGAAATAAAGGCCAAAAAATCGTAAAAATAAATTTTGGGAAGATTGAGTCCGGTTGTTACCAGTTATAAAAGAGATGGCCTTTAAACATGAATAAATTATTTCCAATACTTTTCTAAAGTACCACAAGTTGTAAAGTACAAAAAGGAATAAGTTCATATATTTATTTCCAAATTCTTCCATTGTAAAATTCGTTCACTATGAATCCGCACCAAGAAACGCTTAACACTTGGAATAAAGTTGCACAACTTTATCAGGAAAAATTTATGGACTTGGAAATGTATAATGAAAGCTATGTTTTATTTTGTGCTGCCATTGAAAAGTCGAAGGCCTCCGTTTTAGAGATAGGCTGTGGTCCAGGAAATATCTCCAAACAATTGCTGACATTACGAAATGACTTTTCAATGTATGGAATTGATTTTTCCGAGTCGATGATCATGTTGGCTCAAAAAAATAACCCGACAGCACAATTTGAAGTGATGGATGCTCGCGATATTTTGAAATTAAACAAATCCTTTGATGGAATTATTGCTGGATTTTGTTTACCATATTTATCAAGCGAAGAAAGTATTCAATTCATTATTGATGCATCTGCACTCTTAAACAACAACGGAATTCTTTATATAAGTTTTGTAGAAGGGGATCCAACACTATCGGGGTTTCTTGCTGCTAGCACGGGTGATCGCACGTATTTTTATTTTCATGAATTGAATGTGCTAACAAAAGGAATTATGGATGCTGGATTTGAAGCTCCACAAATGTTGCATGTCAACTATGGAGATGCGAATTCAAAACAAGAGTTGCACACTATACTAATTGCAAAGAAATTGTAGTTGGATGATGAATTCCTTTATCATATAACTTTTTTTAACCTGCCTGCAGCAGGCAGGCACTAGAGGTCACAAGAGAGCACTAAAGGTCACTATAGAAACTTTATCTTTCTTTAACTCCTCGCCTCTGGAGAGGTCGCGAAGCCTCGCGAGGGGAGAGGCTAGGTCATTAATTTGGATATAATCTGTATTCATTTCGAGTAACACTAATTTCAATAATTAGAATGGTTTTTTAAAACACTAGAGGCACAAGAGGTCACAAAAGTGCACTTGAGAAATTTTTCTTTTTTTAAGTCCCTCGCCTTTAAAATAATATTTGAAAAATAACATTGATTAACCAATTAACAATTACATGTTCATTTCTTTGATGAAATAAATTTGGAAAGTCAGATACTTAGTCTACATTTGTTTTCGAATTAAGCATTTTGTGAAGAGAGAATTTTTATAGATAGCGAATAGCGACAACGGCAGGGACAACTAAACCCTTATGTAAAAACTGCCAAAGATGCTCAAAAAAATGAATACTGTATTAGCAAGAAGGTATTAGGTGCAATGCACCTGATACTTCTGCATTGCTTTATAATCTGTCATGACAGCATTATGAATCGGCTCCGACGTGCCTAAACGTTTCACAATAAATTTTTCTATAAAAACCTTTAAAAAATAAAAAACACTTATGAAAACACTTATATCTATCAACTTTAAAAAAATAATTTTCATCCTTGGAATCTTTGCCCTTCTTTCACTTGAATCATACGCACAAAATGCCGAGAAAATTCGTTTCGTATTCGGCACGCGATCAAAGCCAGCTGCTACAGGAGATGGCTGTGATGGAGAAAAAGGACTTTGCATTCGCTTCCATGGCAGAACAAAAACGGTGGAAACTGGCGAAGGAATTGCAGAGGTGCAAGCTGTCCGAGGTCAACTTCAACTGAACATCATAAACGACACCTCACCAGCAGAAGAAAACGAAAATATTTTTTATGTATACGAAGACAAAACTCTTCCACAAGAAATATCCGAAGAATTAGGATTTAGTAAAATCACCATTCGCAAAGGCGAATACCGTCTCGATAAAACGAGAAATCGTTTGGGAACGGTAATGCTTAATGCCATCTTCCAATAACAATAACCCTGAGCCGGTAAGCATTGAACCACTTACCGGCTTCTTAAAAAAAAACTTATGCAAAGAAAATTAAAAATAAATATTCTGTACTTGTTCTTTGGAATAGCCATGCTTTCACAAAGTAGTTGCATAACGCTCATAAAATTAAAAATGGGTATTAGAGACCCTAAAGTAATGGATGAAAAACTTCATACTCGTTACTTGAGAAAACTGAAAGCGCCTGCAGATCTTGCCTACTTGATTGATACCAATTACGTTCATTTCTTGGATATAAAAGATACTCTTCATTTCCGTAAAGAAAAGAAAAATCACTATCAATCCATTCAAGCCATTTATTATGGGCACAATCAATTTCAAGAGGCCTGGTTTATTAATTGCTATGCACCTGGATATCCAAAGTTAAACTGGAATATTGACAATAACTTTGCAACTTTTCCTCCAAAGACTGCAGCACCTTTAGATACACTTTTAAGTTTCGACAGATTAATTAACCATGCGAAGGCCTTTAAAAATCATGAGAAACAAAAAGTTGGAAAAAACGAGCCATACACGGTTGTATTTATCTGGAATCGATTCATGATACGCGAAACAAAACGACTCCATAAACTTGTAATAGAAAATTTGCAAAAATGCAATGAGCCCTATCGCATCATTTACATCAACAACGACAACATTTTTGCTCAGTCAGAAATGGAACTTAAATAAATTAAAACATAAAATAAATATAAACCTTTAAAACCCATCTCATGAAAAAAAACATTTTACTACAACTCCTTTTTCTGCTTAGCATTTTGATATCGCATGAAGCAATATCTAAGAATACAAAGCCTATAAGATATTTTTATTTTAGACTGACTTCTGCACTTACTTTCTGTGAAAGTGGCTCAGGAATCTGCTTTGAATTGCTAGGGTTCTCCAGACGAAACGTAGAAGCGGAAATAACTCTATTAGAAAAACAGATTCAATTCAACCTTCAAAGAGCATCAATGAGCGAAGAACTAGAGCGTGAGTTAATGCAAAAAAGTAGATTTTCTATTGATGTGGAGACTATTTTGCCAATGGATATTACTCGTTATCTTAGGCAGAATACTTCAATAGAAATAATTCCTGGCTATTATCCAATTGAAATTCACGACAACTTTATTACAATAACCTGTGACTTCAAATAATTTAAAACTAGGTTTTTTTTAAAAATATTGCAAGTCCACTTCCTTTATAATTTATTCATTAAAAACCCAGATTAACGATTATACTATTTAAAATAACGAATTCATCATTCATTTAAAAAAACCCATCTTATGAAAAAAAACATTTTACTACAACTCCTTTTTCTGCTTAGCTTCTCTCTTACATGTGTTGCACAAGCAGATAGATCCAAAATCACTTACAAATTAACGATTGCATCTCCCCAAAGAGATTGTGATGGAGGATTAGGAATTTGCATAACGTTTAACGTAGCCAACAAAAGACAAGTGGATGCCACAGTCACATCTACAGATAATCAAATTCAATTTCATTTACTCAGAAGCACGATGAATGAATCTTTAGAAAATGAACTGCTTCACCTTCTTCAATTCAACATTGAAGAAGAAACGACACTTCCAATGGATATTACAAATAAAATTGGATTGACAAGAGAAGTCACCATCATTCCGGGGCGCTATCCCATCCAAATTTCTGATGATTACATTACCATTACTTGTGCAATTGAATAAATTGTACTCAGGCCCCGTAAGGCCTTTTTGTAAAATTAATTCGACAAAAATTAATAATATTTTTTAGGAAATTATTTTGCTAACCATTCTTAAAAATTAATTCATGAAAAAAAACATCCTATTACTCATGTTGATTCTAGTTGGAATCACAAAAACAAGTTCTGCACAAGTAGAAAAATTTAATTTCACATGGACCTTTCATTTCGATATTGCATCGTATGCCAATGACTGCGAAAGTGGGCTTGGGCTTTGCTTTGTTCCACCGAAATTCAATTTTCGCACTGTTGATGCCGGAATAACTTTGGAAGAACAAAGAATTCAAATTCACATCAACAGAAACACTTTACATGAAAATTTGGAAAAAGAATTACTTCGACTCACACAATTTCCAATTGCTGAAGGAACGGTGTTGCCAGTAGATGTAAGCAGAAAACTTGGATTAAGAGACGAAGTAATACTTAAGTCTGGCTATTGTCCCATTCTCATTTCTGATGATTTTATTTCGATTATTTGTTTAATGGAGTAAACTATGCCTTTTTCAAAGGCCCCGTAAGGCCTTTTTATTGATTCGTCATTTATTGCTAACTCTAAATATATTTTAGTCCCATCACCAAGTCACTTTTCATTACTATTTTTTAGAAATAATTCAATAAAAGAATGCTGTTAAACGGCTATTAAAATTGTCCTGGTAACAATATAACCCGCAACTTTGAACTAAAACATACTCGGAATGGGTATAAAATGAGAGCGTCAAAAACTTCATCTCACAGATAATCAATACTACCGAAGCTTTGAACCCATTCTAAGCTTCGTTTTTGTTATTTTTGCGACCCAACAAGAATCCCATCAAAAGGGAAAAAGCAAAACTGTATTATGTCAAAAGATCGTTTCCAGGGCCATGATTATTACCTCATGGATGAGCTACTTACCGAAGAACATCGCCTTGTGCGCGACTCCGTTCGTGAATGGGTAAAGCGCGATGTGTCTCCAATTATTGAAGATTATGCTCAGCGCGCTGAGTTTCCAACTCAAATTATAAAAGGATTGGCGGGCATCGGTGCCTTTGGTCCGTACATTCCTGCAGAATACGGCGGTGGCGGCATGGATCAAATCTCTTACGGACTCATTATGCAAGAAATTGAGCGTGGTGATTCGGGAGTGCGTTCAACGGCTTCAGTGCAAAGTTCACTTGTGATGTATCCCATCTACACATACGGATCGGAAGAGCAGCGTAAAAAATATTTACCTAAGCTTGCTACTGGTGAAATGATGGGTTGCTTTGGATTAACAGAGCCGGATCATGGATCTAATCCGTCGGGCATGACTACCAACATCAAAGATGCAGGCGATCATTTTATTTTGAATGGTGCGAAGATGTGGATCAGCAATGCTCCTTTTGCTGACATCGCTGTGGTGTGGGGAAAAGACGAAGAAGGTATCATTCGCGGAATGGTGGTAGAGCGTGGAATGGAAGGATTTACTACTCCTGAAACGCATAACAAATGGTCGTTGCGTGCAAGTGCTACTGGCGAATTAGTTTTCGATAATGTAAAAGTTCCCAAAGCAAATATTTTCCCAAATGTAAAAGGATTAAAAGGTCCGTTGGGATGTTTAAATTCTGCTCGTTACGGCATTGCATGGGGAGCGATTGGTGCTGCCATGGATTGTTACGATACCGCTCTTCGTTATTCTCAAGAGCGAATTCAATTTGGAAAACCCATTGGTGCATTTCAATTGCAACAGAAAAAATTAGCAGAGATGATCACCGAGATTACTAAAGCGCAATTATTGACGTGGAGACTTGGCGTTTTGAAAAACGAAAACCGTGCAACTCCCGGACAAATAAGCATGGCTAAGCGAAACAATGTAAACATGGCATTACAAATTGCACGTGAAGCACGACAAATGTTAGGCGGTATGGGCATCAGTGGTGAATATCCAATTATGCGTCACATGATGAATTTAGAAAGTGTGATTACCTACGAAGGAACGCATGATATCCATTTATTAATTACGGGTATGGATGTAACCGGATTCAATGCTTTCAATTAATTTTTTCCTGCTGATGGTAGAAAAGTAAAATTAAAATACAAGTAATAATAGAAACCTTGGATGTAAAAAATTCGGGGTTTCTTTTTGCTACAAGCTACAAGCTACAAGCTACAAGCTA
>JBJXGU010000266.1:0-3414 GCA_046160245.1 Bacteroidia bacterium | reverse complement strand
ACTGGATGTCCTTTCAATATATTTTCTAAGATATCCCAAATGATGGCTTCTTTTTTATCTACTAATTTCTTAGCCGACTTCACCGTTTTAACGATACCTCTTTCAATTAATTTACGAATAATAAATGGCTTAAATAATTCAGCAGCCATATCCTTTGGTAATCCACACTCATGCATTTTTAAATCTGGTCCTACAACGATTACAGAACGACCAGAATAATCCACACGCTTACCTAATAAGTTTTGACGGAAACGACCTTGCTTACCTTTTAATACATCCGATAAAGATTTCAAAGCACGTCCACCCTCAGCTTTAACCGCATTAGATTTACGAGAATTATCAAATAATGAATCGATCGCCTCTTGTAACATACGTTTTTCATTACGTAAGATTACTTCAGGTGCTTTAATTTCCAACAAACGCTTTAAACGGTTGTTACGAATAATCACACGACGATATAAGTCATTCAAATCAGAACTTGCAAAACGGCCGCCATCCAATGGCACTAGTGGACGCAATTCTGGTGGAATAACTGGAATATATTTCATCACCATCCACTCTGGTTGGTTAGTGATATGTGTTTTTGCTTCACGGAAAGATTCAACCACACTCAAACGCTTTAAAGCATCTGCTTTTCTTTGTTGAGATGTTTCGTTCGCTGCTGCATTTCGCAATGAGAAACTTAATTCATCTAAGTCTAATAAACCTAATAAATCATGGACTGCATCCGCACCCATTTTCGCAACGAATTTTTGAGGATCGTCATCAGGTAAATATTGATTTTCCTTTGGTAAAGTATCTAATAAATCAAGGTACTCTTCCTCCGTTAATAAATCAGCTACTTTTAAATTATCCTTAATACCTGGTTGAATAACTACATAACGCTCATAATAAATGATGGTTTCTAATTTCTTAGAACTCATTCCTAATAAGTAGCCAATTTTATTTGGCAAACTTTTAAAATACCAGATGTGTACGACAGGTACCACTAATTTAATGTGACCCATACGCTCACGACGCACTTTTTTCTCGGTTACTTCAACACCACAACGATCACAAACAATACCCTTATAACGGATACGCTTATATTTTCCACAAGCACACTCATAATCCTTTACTGGACCAAAGATACGCTCACAGAAAAGACCATCTCTTTCTGGTTTGTAAGTACGATAATTAATGGTTTCAGGTTTTAAAACTTCACCAAAGCTTCTTTCTAAGATACTGTCTGGAGATGCCAAACTAATGGTGATCTGTGAAAAAGCAGGACGTTGTCTATTCTCTTTTTTGAATGCCATATTTTTTATTCATTTAGTCCCGGTTTTTATCCCGGTACATTTTTAAGAATGTGGTGTTAATCGATTGAATTTTTATTTTACTAAATATTCAATTGGGTATTAATCAAATTTTAAATCTAATCCTAATCCTCTCAACTCATGAACTAATACATTGAATGATTCAGGAATACCCGCTTTAGGGATATTTTCTCCTTTAACAATCGCTTCATATGTTTTAGCACGGCCAATGATATCATCAGATTTAAGTGTCAACAATTCCTGTAAGATGTTCGCAGCACCATATGCTTCCAATGCCCAAACCTCCATCTCTCCGAAACGTTGTCCACCAAACTGCGCTTTACCACCTAACGGCTGTTGTGTGATTAAACTGTATGGTCCGATACTACGCGCATGCATTTTATCATCCACCATGTGGTGTAACTTAATCATATAGATAATACCTACTGATGTTTTTTGGTGGAAACGATCTCCCGTTTCTCCATCATATAAATAAGTATGTCCGTTATGAGGAATATCTGCTTTAACACATAGCTCTTCAATTTCAGTAGTGCTCGCACCATCAAAAATTGGAGTTGCAAATTTTACGCCTAATTTTTTACCAGTCCAGCCTAAAATGGTTTCATAGATTTGACCTAAGTTCATACGAGAAGGTACCCCTAATGGATTCAATACAATATCCACTGGTGTCCCATCTTCCATGAATGGCATATCCTCATGACGCACAATCTTAGCAACAATACCTTTGTTACCGTGACGGCCCGCCATTTTATCACCCACTTTTAATTTACGCTTAACAGCTAAATAAACTTTAGCTAATTTCAACACACCTGCTGGTAATTCATCACCAATTGAAATGTTGAACTTCTCACGCTTGTAACGACCTAATTCTTCATTATACTTAATGCTATAATTATGCAATAAAGTGTTTACTAAATCATCTACTTTTTTATCGCCAGTCCATCCTAAAGGATTTACGTTTTGATAATCAATAGGGGCTAAATTTTTAGGATTGAACTTGCTTCCTTTTGGAATTAATGTTTCACCAAAGTTGTTAACCACACCTGGCGTAACTTGATCCTTTAATAAGGTTTGTAATTTTTCAACTAACAATTCCTTTAAAGAAATATCATTTTGCTCGTGTACTTTTTCAACTTTATCTAACAATGCTTTCTCACGCACTTTACCACTCTTATCTTTTTTAGCGCGTTGGAATAATTTTTTATCAATCACCACACCCTCTGTTCCATTAGGTGCTTTTAAAGAAGCATCTTTTGCATCACCTGCTTTGTCACCAAAGATGGCACGCAATAATTTTTCTTCTGGTGTTGGATCAGATTCACCTTTAGGGGTAATCTTACCGATTAATATATCACCTTCCTTCACGGTAGCTCCGATACGGATAATACCATGCTCATCTAAATCTTTAGTAGCTTCTTCAGATACGTTCGGTATATCAGAAGTTAATTCTTCCTCACCCAATTTCGTATCACGTACTTCTAATTCATATTCATCAATATGTATTGATGTAAATAAATCTTCACGTACTACTCTTTCGCTGATTACAATCGCATCCTCAAAGTTGTAACCCTTCCATGGCATGAACGCCACTTGTAAGTTACGACCCAATGCAACTTCACCATCTTTAGTCGCATAACCTTCCGTTAAGAAATCACCTTTTTTCACCTTTTGTCCTTTTTTAACAGCAGGACGCAAGTTGATACAAGTAGATTGGTTGGTTTTGATGAACTTAGTTAATTTATAAATAATTAAGTCCTCATTAAAGCTCACTAAACGATCCATTTCATTTCTGCTGTAACGAACATGAATTTCATTCGCATCCACAAATTCAATGACGCCATCGCCATCAGAATGTAATTGAATACGCGCATCACGTGCCGCCTTTCCTTCCAAACCAGTTCCAACAATAGGAACTTCAGGACGAATTAACGGTACCGCTTGACGTTGCATGTTTGATCCCATCAACGCACGGTTCGCATCATCATGCTCTAAGAAAGGAATTAAAGATGCACTCAAACCAACAATTTGGTTAGGTGCAACGTCCATAAATTGAACGTCTGCTTTATCTAAAATTGGGAAGTCACCTGTTTCACGAGAA
>JBJXGU010000265.1:0-5300 GCA_046160245.1 Bacteroidia bacterium | reverse complement strand
TGGCCGTAAGTTCCCTTGATTGAATTCGGGACGCCTGCTACAAAAAAACAGAAAAATTATGCCAAGATCAGTAAATTCAGTTGCTAAAAGAGCAAGAAGAAAAAAAATAATGAAGCAAGCCAAAGGTTTCTTTGGTCGTCGTAAAAACGTTTGGACGGTTGCTAAAAATGCGGTAGAGAAAGCTATGTGCTATGCTTACCGTGACAGGAAAGTAAATAAAAGAAATTTCCGTGCTTTGTGGATTCAACGTATCAACGCTGGAGCTAGAATAGAGGGAATGTCTTACTCACAATTTATTGGAAAATGTAAAGCTAATAACATCGAATTGAATCGTAAAGTTCTTGCCGATTTAGCTATGAATCATCCAGTAGCTTTCAAAGCAATACTTCATAAAGTAAAATAAACGTTTTATCAACTCAATTTAGAATTACTTACTTATAAAAAAACCCATTAGCCGAGGCTAATGGGTTTTTTGTTGCTTTAAAATTATACTTAAAATATTAAAGACAGTTCTATATACTATTTTCTCGTTATTCTAAAATAAAATGCTCCCAATTCTATGTTGTTTTCATCATTAAAATAAGCACTCAAGGTCGATTTTCCTTTTTCAAAGTTTCCTTTAAATACAACTGATTTAGAATTTACTTCAACCTCTTTCTCCTCTTTCCATTCTCCAATTTTGATGAAAGCCTTTTTTAAATTCAATGCTTTTCCTTCCGGAATTTTATTGGTAGTCAAAGTAGCATTTTTACCTGGAACGGCTTCATTTAATTTCAAATTAGCTTCAAATGGCCAACGGCTAATTTCAATTTCGTAAACGCCAGATTGTTCAAATTCGATGGTGAATTCGCCACCAAAAGGGTTTTTGTTAGCCAGTCGGATATGGTCTTGATCCCAAGGAATTTTTGGTTCTTCGAGATGTTGTTCGTGACAGCTAATTTCGACAGGGTTTTGTTTATCGGAACCCAAAACAATCGGTGTGAAATCAGTAAAATCTGCTGAAACCGATTGCCACCATTCTTCATAATACCCCTTCATCTTATCGACAATTTCAGGAAACTGAGCCGCTACATCTTTACTTTGTGAAGGGTCAGATGAAATATCATATAATTCTTTACCATTTATTAATCGCATTTTATCAGACATTACAGCACTCTTTCTCCATTTAATAGGAACTTGCACGCGCTGGGAATCGGTTACCAAATATTCCCGATCTACGACAGCATTTTTGTTTAATAACAAAGGCGAAATATCGCTACCGTCTAGTTTTATATTGGGCAATTCTAACTTACAAAGTGTGGCTAATGTAGGCAATACATCAATGTTGGCGGTAAGTGTGGCAATGTTTCGGGCTTCTTTAATTTTATCGGGATAGGATATAAAAAATGGCACTCTATGACCACCTTCATATTCACTGGTTTTAACGCCTCTCATATTGGCATTAAAACCATACCATTTACCGTCAGTTTTTTTGTAACCTGCGCCAGTGCCTTTATATGTAAGGAAAATAACAATGGTATTGTTATCAATTTTTAGTTGTTTTAGTTTATCCTGCAGTCTTTTCAAATTATCGTCCACATTAGTAATCATCCCGTAAAACCGTTTCATTTGGTCGGGAATATCGCTTTTTTTGTATTTATTGAAATATTTTTTAGGAACGTTATAAGGTTCGTGAGGCGCATTGGTAGAGATATAACAAAAGAAAGGCTTGTTTTTGTTGGTTTCAATATACTTGATGGCTTTGTCAAACCAAACATCGGTACAATAGCCATTTACTTTTTTTGGGATTCCATTTTCTAAATAAGTATCATCAAAATAATCATTTCCCCAATAATCTGGTGTTTGCCCAACAGCACCGCCCACGTGCATAAAAGTATATTTAAACCCTTTGTCTTGTGGTCTTGATGGATAAGTATCGCCTAGATGCCATTTGCCAAACATGGCAGTTTCATAGCCATTATTTTGAAAAACATCTGCCATCGTGACCTCATCTTTACGAAGAATAGAAAGACCGCCAACAGTATGCCACACGCCTACTCTATCAGCGTAACGCCCAGTCATCAATCCCGAACGACTGGGTGCACAGGTGGGACTCACATGAAAATCAGTTAATCTTATGGACTGCTCATATAACTTATCTAAAGTAGGAGTTTTGATAATTGGGTTTCCATTACAAGCCAAATCGCCATAGCCTTGATCGTCTGTAATTACAATAATTACGTTTGGTTGTTTAATTTCTTGAGCAACAACCGTGGTTGAAAACAAAACCAACAACAAAAATAAAATGTAAAGTGAATGATTAATTTTTAGAAAATATTTTCTCATTTTGTGGTTTTAAAAAGTTCTACAATTAGCAAAAATAGTTTCAAGGAATAAACCAAGATGTTAAAGTAAAAACAAAAAAGCGAAATAGAAAAATTCTATCTCGCTTTTTTAATTTATAAAATTAGACTAATTATCCAATTTTTTTCATAGCAGTCATTGATTCTCTTAACCAAGAACCTACTTCTTCTACTGGATGATTTCTGATGATGAAATTAATTTCGATTAATTCTTTGTTATCAACACCATTTCCTCCACCAAAAGGGCGACCTACTAAATTACTTGGAGCGTTTTTCACATAATCAGCGATTAGTGGTTTACAAGCATGGTCAAATAAATAACATCCGTACTCTGCAGTATCAGAAATAACACGGTTCATTTCGAATAATTTTTTTCGTGCAATAGTATTCGCAATTAATGGTGTTTCGTGCAATGATTCGTAGTAAGCCGATTCTTCGATAATTCCAGAATCGGTCATGGCTTCAAAAGCCAATTCTACTCCTGCTTTTACCATGGCAACCATCAATACTCCGTTGTCAAAATATTCTTGTTCTGAAATTTCAACATTTCCAGCTGGAGTTTTTTCAAAATTAGTTTCTCCAGTAGCTGCTCTCCATGATAACAAGTTTTTATCATCATTTGCCCAATCTTCCATCATCGTTTTTGAAAACTCACCAGAAATGATGTCATCCATGTGTTTTTGAAACAACGGACGCATGATATCTTTTAATTCCTCAGAAACTTGAAAAGCAGTAATTTTTGCAGGATTAGATAAACGATCCATCATATTGGTGATTCCGCCGTGTTTCAAAGCCTCGGTGATAGTTTCCCATCCGTATTGGATTAATTTTGAAGCATAACCTGCATCAATTCCTTCGGCTACCATTTTGTCAAAACACAAGATAGAACCTGTTTGCAACAAACCACAAAGAATGGTTTGCTCTCCCATTAAATCTGATTTAACTTCAGCTACAAAAGACGAACGCAATACTCCTGCTCTATGACCTCCAGTTGCCACTGCATAGGCTTTGGCTTGAGCCAAACCAACTCCATTTGGATCATTTTCTGGGTGAACAGCAATTAATGTTGGCACACCAAAACCTCTTTTATATTCCTCACGAACCTCAGAACCTGGACATTTAGGAGCACACATAATCACGGTGATGTCTTTACGAATTTGCATTCCTTCCTCCACAATATTAAAACCATGAGAATAGGCTAAAGTAGCACCATTTTTCATCAAAGGCATAATCGCACCCACTACGGCTGTATGTTGTTTGTCTGGTGTAAGGTTACAAACTAAGTCGGCAGTTGGAATCAATTCCTCATAGGTTCCTACTTTGAAACCATTGTCTGCTGCGTTCATAAATGAAGCTCTTTTTTGTGCAATTGCCTCGGCACGCAATGCATACGAAATATCTAAACCAGAATCTCTCATGTTTAATCCTTGGTTTAAACCTTGAGCACCGCAACCTACGATTACTACTTTTTTTCCTTTTAATGCTTCGATTCCGTCTGTAAATTCAGATTGATCCATGAATTCGCAAACGCCTAATTGTGCTAATTGTTCTCTAAGTGATAATGAATTGAAATAATTTGCCATTGTTTTTTATTTATTGAAATTTAATTTAAAGATTGAATTATTTTATGATTTTAATTGTTCTAATAGACTCGTTACTTCCATTTTTTCTTTAGAAACCGAAATTCTTCCTGAACGGGCAAACTGCATGATTCCAAAAGGCTTTAATTTATTATATAAATCATTGATTTCTGTTCGTTTTCCTGATTTAGAAATTACAAAAAAGTCTCTGGAAACGGTTACAATTTCAGAATGACTTTCTTTGATGATGTTTTGAATTTGACGCTCGTCAAATAACAAAGCCGAGTTTATTTTGAAGATGGCACTTTCTAAGAAAATAGTTTCTTCATCTACATGATAAAATGCTTTAATTACTTCGATTTGTTTTTCGATTTGTCCTACAATGTTTTGCACCCATTTTTCGGTCGTTTTTACTACAATAATAAAACGCGAAACATGTTCTACTTCAGAATCAGACACATTAAGACTTAGTACGTTAATATGTCTTTTTAAGAATATCCCAGATATTCTGTTTAATAAACCAACGTTGTTTTCTGAATATACAGAAATGGTGAATATTTTATTTTCCATTTTAATTTTTTGTTTAATGTTGTTTAAAATTGTTCAATATTGTTTAAACTCTTAAACTTTAAACTCTTAAACTTTTACACTTTTACACTTCCTTATGATAATCGTATATCCGAAACCGAAGCTCCTGTTGGACTCATCGGGAATACATTATTTTCTTTTTCTACCATAACTTCCAAGAAGTACGAATCTTTAGAAGCCATCATTTCTGCAACAGCAGCATCGAGTTCTTCTCTTTTGGTTACTTTTTTTGCTTTGATATAATAGCCTTCGGCGATGGCGCAAAAGTTAGGATTTACCATTTCGGTTGATGCGAGGCGATTGTCGAAAAATAGTTCTTGCCACTGGCGCACCATTCCTAAAAATTCATTGTTTAGTACGACAATTTTTACGGGTACTTTGGATTGGTATATGGTTCCTAGTTCTTGGATTGTCATTTGAAAACCACCGTCTCCAATTACAGCAACCACTTCTCGGTCGGGTCTTCCCATTTTGGCACCTATTGCTGCTGGTAAACAAAAACCCATTGTTCCTAAGCCGCCAGAGGTAATATTACTTTTGGTGGAGTTGAATTTGGCATAGCGACAGGCGAACATTTGGTGTTGCCCCACATCGGTAACAATAATGGCATCATTGTTTGAATGTTTGTTGATCATTTCGATGGTTTCTCCCATCGAAATACCTTTGCCGTTTGTAGGTGCGAGCTCTTCGTTGATGACAGCGTCTAATTCAATTTTGTATTTTTCTTTGAATTCGTTGTGCCAAGATTCGTGCGAATTTTTATCCACCAAAGGAATCAAAGCGGTTAAGG
>JBJXGU010000264.1:0-5461 GCA_046160245.1 Bacteroidia bacterium | reverse complement strand
TAATCATTGTTGCCTTTGTACCACTTTTCTTTTTGTCGGGGATGGAAGGAAAATTACTGGCACCACTTGGCATTGCATTCATCGTTTCTCTATTTGCTTCCCTCGTCGTTTCTATTACGTTAACTCCCGTTTTAGGAAGTTATCTTTTAGCAGATGAAAAAATGCTTCAGCGGCAACACAAAGAAAGTTGGTTGGTAGAACGTCTTCAAAAAATTTATGTTATTCTACTTAATAAAGTGATGCAAAGAAAGAAAGCGATTATTGCTACTTCCGCTGTATTATTCATCGCTTCGATTTTTTTAATGACTCAGTTAGGAAGAAGTTTTCTCCCAGAATTTAACGAGGGATCGTTAGTGATTAGTGTGGTGAGTTTACCAGGCATTTCATTAGAGGAAAGCAATAAATTAGGAACACAGGTGGAGAAAGCATTGCTCTCCGTTCCCGAAATAAAAATCACTACACGCAGAACAGGTCGTGCTGAATTAGACGAGCATGCACAAGGAGTAAATTCATCAGAAGTAGAAGCTCCCTTCACGCTAGATGAAAGAAGCCGCGAAGAATTTTTAACTGAAGTGCGCGAAAAACTTTCAGGAGTGTCAGGTGTAAACATCACTATTGGGCAACCTATCGGACATCGCATTGACCATATGCTTTCAGGAACTCGAGCGAATATTGCTATTAAAATTTTTGGTGCTGACCTAAGTAAACTCTTTTCACTTTCCAATCAAATCAAAAATGAAATTCAGTCGGTGGAGGGATTGGTTGATTTAAGTGTAGAACAACAAATCGATATTCCGCAATTGCAGATAAAGGCGAAGCGTGATATGCTCAATCATTATGGAATTACAATCGGAGAATTCAATGAATTTATTGATGTGGCTTTCGCAGGCGAAAAAGTTTCTGAAATCTACGAAGGGAATAAAACCTTCGACTTAATTCTTCGCTTTGACGATGCCAACCGAGGCTCACTTGAAAATATTCGCAACACGCTTATTGATGTAGGAGTAAGTAGTAACGATGCCATTCCTGAAGGAGATTCTCAAAACAGTCTTTCACAAAACCAATCGCATCATCGCAGAATTCCACTGCACTACATTGCTGATATAATAAGCACCAGCGGACCCAACACCATCAACCGAGAAAATGTACAGCGTAAAACCGTTGTATCAGCCAATGTTGCAGGACGCGACCAAAAAAGTGTGGTTGAAGACATTCGTAAAATTATAGATGATAAAGTAAAACTTCCCGAAGGTTATCATATTGAATATGGCGGCCAATTTCAAGCAGAAGCAGAAGCATCAAGAACTTTACTCCTCACTTCACTGCTTTCGTTGCTAGTTATATTTCTTTTACTCTATCAAGAATTTAAGAATGTAAAAACGGCAAGCATCATATTATTAAATCTTCCGCTCGCATTAATAGGAGGAGTATTCAGCATCTGGCTCACCAGCGGAATTATGAGTATTCCGAGTATTATTGGTTTTATCACTTTGTTTGGAGTTGCCACACGAAACGGGATACTGCTTGTATCACACTACAAAACATTGCGCGAAGAAGGATACAATCTTTACGACACCGTTATCACCGGTTCCAAAGACCGACTAAGTCCAATCCTAATGACAGCACTTACTGCAGGCCTTGCACTTGTTCCGCTGGCTATTGCAGGTGATTTGCCAGGCAACGAAATTCAAAGTCCAATGGCAATAGTTATTTTGGGAGGATTATTCACCAGCACATTGCTCAACATCTTCATTGTGCCTGTAGTTTATTATTTATCAAACTTGTCAGCTGAAAAGGCGGGCACTAAAAAAGATTTACAATGAGACATAAGAGCATCATCATAAAATTTATTTCGCTTGTAATTTGCACATCTGTAAATGCACAGAGCACTGTTGAAAATGTTCTTACTGAAATCAGTAAGAACAACAAAACAATTCAGGCAACTGCGCAGTATTACAATGCGCAAGATCTTGAATTCAAAACCGGACTTAATCCAAACAATCCAACTGCAGAATATGATTTCTTGAAAGGGTCACCATCCAATGCTGGCAACCAACATGACTTTACAATAACGCAGCAGTTTGATTTTCCATCTGCTTACTTCAAAAGATCACAACTCGCAAAAACACAAATAGCAAAGTCAGAATATGAAATTATTGCCAATAGACAAGACATTTTACTTGAAGCGAAAAAGGTTTGCATTGCATTAGTCCATCACAATAAATTGCAGACACAATTGACCCAGCAAAAACAAAACTTCGAGAAATTGTTAGCAAACGTTCAAACCAAATTGGACACAGGAGATGGAAACATATTGGATGTGAACAAGGCAAAATTGCAACTCATTCAGATCATAAAGAAATTTCAAGAAAATGTTAGTGCCATCAGCGAACTCAACATCAAGCTTGCCGAACTAAATGGCGGCACTGAAATTCTTTTCACCGATACGGTTTATTTCTCTCCACCTTCCATTCCCGATTTCGCTCAGTTAGAAAAAGATTACGAAAAAGAAGATCCGCTTTTAAAAATTTTGCAGCAGCAAAAAATTATTTCAAAAAAGCAATTGGAGCTGAGTAAATCCTTATGGCTTCCTAAAATGGAACTCGGCTATCACTATCAAGGAATTCTTGGGCAAACATACAGCGGTTTCCATACTGGAATTTCAGTTCCATTGTGGGAAAATAAAAATACGGTAAAGCAAAAAAAATCGCAACTTCTCTATAGCGAATCACAGCTTATTGCGCATACTAACGAACATTACTACCACATCAAGCATATTTACGAGCGATACACTAATCTTAAAATCACTTTAATGGAATATCAAACAATTTTCAGCACACTTAATAACACAACGCTCTTAAATAAAGCACTCGCACTGGGTGAAATTACAACCATGCAATATCTTATGGAAATTAACTTTTACACCGAAGCACAATCAGACTTTATACAAACCGAAAAAGAATACCATGAAACGATTGCGGAGTTGTATAAATACCTACTGTAATAAAATAAAGGCGCGATGCATAAAATTAATGCATGACAATCCTTTTACATTTTCTCGTTAATCAAATGAATATACTTGACAAGCTTGCTTTTTTCTTTAGTCAGATAATCATTTACATTATCCCTCATTTCCCTTTTTATTTTCTCGCTTTTATATTGTTCAAGAAGACTATGTTTTTCTAATAAATCTTCCATCACTTTATTATTCATTTCTAATATTTCTCCATTAATTGTTTGAGAATAAAAATCAAAAAATTTATCGTCATTATTTCTACTGAAGGAGTAATTGTTTTTTGTGCCAGAGAAATCACCATGCTTAAATCGAATATAATAGCAGATAGGACCATTCACAACGATTTGATATAAAACCCCGTCATATTTTCGCATCAAGGTACCATCACTGGTAGTTACCCAATTATAGGGTAATTCCTTAATTTTTACTTTTTCTTCGTTGCCTTTGTTTTTAACAGTAATTTTTTCAGCTCCAAGAGTCATGCTATAACTATAAGCATCCCACTCGACATCGCTGACGGGCTTATTATGGTTATAATCTTCAAGGGAATTATAAAAATAACAGGCGTTTGGAAATGTAGCGCGCATTTCCGCCGGTGTTTTCTTTGTAAAGTACATTGCTTTAGCTTGTTCACGTGTCATTTGTGCCTGAACGATTACGCTCGAGAATAGAAGGCAGATTAAAATGATTTTTTTCATGATTGTATCAATTAGGGTGAATAATTTTTTAATGTTAAATATTCCTATTCTAGGAGAATTCAAAAGTAATAAAAAGATAGAAACTTCCATGGAAAATGAAGAAGCGACACCGTTTCTCCTGGTTTGTTGATCGGATAAAGTGTTTTACTAACCAAACTAGCTTAGAATATGTAATTTTGTATTCCATTAATTCTTGAATACTCTTTCACAATGATTAGAACTCGTTTCGCTCCTTCACCAACTGGACCCCTTCACATGGGAGGTGTTCGCACCGCACTTTATGCTTATTTATTTGCTAAGCAACATAACGGTCAATTTGTTTTGCGTATAGAAGACACCGACCAAAATCGTTACGTACCCGGTGCTGAAGAATATATTATTGAAGCTTTGAATTGGTGTGGTATTATTCCAGATGAAGGCGTAGGTTTTGGTGGTTCGCACGAACCTTATCGTCAAAGCGAAAGAAAGCACATAGGATTTTATATGGATTATGCGAAGCGTTTATTAGATAGTGGAAATGCCTACTATGCTTTTGATAGTGCAGAAGATTTAGATATTGCCCGAAAAAATGCAGAGGCCGCCGGAGTACACGGTTGGCAGTATGATGCATCCACTCGAATGAATTTGAGAAATTCGTTGAGTTTGCCTGAGCAAGAAACAAAACATCTTTTGGATCAAGGGACAGCGCATGTTATTCGTCTTAAAGTACAGCCCGGACAAACACTAATGTTTACGGATATGGTAAGAGGCGAAGTTTCTTTTGATAGTACCCTGGTAGATGATAAAGTGTTGATTAAAGCAGATGGAATGCCGACGTATCATCTCGCACATATAGTGGACGATATCATGATGGAAATTACGCATGCTATTCGTGGCGAAGAGTGGTTGCCGTCTGCACCTGCGCATATTTTGATTTATCAGTCGCTCGGAATTCCAATGCCTCAGTACGCCCATCTTCCTTTGTTACTTAAGCCAGAAGGAAACGGAAAATTAAGCAAACGCGATGGCGACCGTTTAGGATTCCCTGTGTTTCCTTTGCAATGGAAAGATCCCATCACTGGAGAAATTTCAAGTGGATATAGAGAGAAAGGTTATTATGCCGATTCGTTTATCAATATGTTAGCCTTGCTTGGATGGAATCCGGGTACAGAGCAAGAAGTTTTTTCTTTAGATGAGTTAGTAAAAACATTTTCATTTCAACGCGTTCACAAAGCCGGAGCGCGCTTTGATCCGGATAAAGCAAAATGGTTCAATGAGCAACGATTGCGACATACAGATGATACCATCTTAGGAGAACATTTCTATCATGAATTAAAAAATATTTTAGGAGCAGATCATCCTTTGGCCACATTTTCCTATGCAACAGGAGCAGTGAAACTTTTAAAGGAGAGAGTGCAGTTTGAAAACGAATTTTATGAAACAGGAAAATATCTTTTTGAAGCACCTACATCCTATGATGATAAAATAATTACTAAAAGATGGAATGATCCTGCTAAAGTTTTCTTGCAAAATCTTCCTGATGTACTTTCTAGTGTTCCCGAATTTACAGCGGAATTAACAAAGGCAGCATTTGAAAAACTGGCCATTGATCAAGGAATAAAACCAGGCGATGTATTGCAATTGTTTCGTGTGATCATGAGTGGACAAGGCAGCGGTGTTGATTTATTTGGAATGGTAGCTTTGTTTGGTAAAGACGAGGTTTTCGAGCGGATTAATCGATTTCAAAGTGCTTATTAGGTAATAGATT
>JBJXGU010000263.1:0-42498 GCA_046160245.1 Bacteroidia bacterium | reverse complement strand
ATTTTATCTCCATTTAACTCTATTCTAAATGGGAGTTCATGCGCAAATGAATAGATATCCATAATGCCGCCTCGAATAGAATATTGGCCTGGCTCAAAAACGAAATCAATTCGCTCAAATGTATTTTCTTGAAGAAATTCCATTAGAAAATCAAACGTGAACTTATCGCCTACTTTAATATCAAGCGTATTTCGTTCCAATGTTTTTTTCGTGATGACTCTTTCTAAAGCGGCTTCTGCATCGGTAACAATAATGAAGTGATCTCTTGTTTTGTTAATTCGTGTCAAAACCTCTGCGCGCTGCAGTATGTTGCCATTGTCGGGTAGATCGATCTGATACGGCTTCTTATAAGAGGAAGGATATAATACTGCTCTTCCAACTCCTAAAATATTTTCTAAGTCATTTTGAAAATAGGCAGCCTCTTCTCTATCACCAACTATAAATAGAGCGGGGTGTCGATGTTCTTTAAAGAAAGCGGC
This sequence comes from Bacteroidia bacterium, assembly GCA_046160245.1. Classification (GTDB taxonomy): domain Bacteria; phylum Bacteroidota; class Bacteroidia; order AKYH767-A; family OLB10; genus JAJTFW01. The sequence continues at coordinate 42,019 of JBJXGU010000263.1, read as the reverse complement.
TAAGAGTAATGCATCGGAAGAACCCGATAAACCTGCTAGATGAATACGATTACACTCACTTTTTAGCAATAGTTTTTCGAGCCGACGGGTCTGCGGCTGATCTAGTATTTTCTGTAATACACTATTTAAATCCAATCTTTTTTGTACTGATGAAGAGCTTGATTTGCTTTTTAGTCAAAAGCAGGACAGCTCGCTTTTCTTTTTTTTCTTTTTCCGCTTTTTTTGTGGCCACTTTTATTTCCGCCTTTTCCTGAATCTTTGTCGTTGAATGGTGAATAGAGTAGTGATAGCCCTGCAAATACATAGGTGTCATTATTCTTAGGATTTCCTCTCCCAAATCCCTTACGAGGATAGCCTTTTGCAAGATTACTAGCCATCGTTACAGCTAATGCTCCTAAAGTAGTTTCGGCTAATTCGGTCGAATCAGCATAAGAATCACTAAGGTCATCCAAATAATCGGTAAGTGTATAATGATTTACAATTTCTAATCTAAGGGCAAAGGCATTGGTTAATTTGAATTCAACGCCAATTCCATAGGGAAAAGAAAAACTATATTCTTTGTAGGGAGAATCATAACCGCCATTTTTAATATTTTGACCTTCTGTACCTAATGGACGAAGTTCAATTTCTTTGCCATTGAGAATTGCAACTGGATTGTGATGAAAATAGGATACACCACCCACTAAATAGGGCGTCACTTTTCGGGAGCGTCCATCTTTATATCCTAAAAGTCGATATTCAACTTGAAGGGAGGTGTGCCAAATATCATTTCTAAAATGTAAATTTCTTCGTTGGTTAAAATCTTGAATGGCTAAGGAATCGGCCCCAACTACTTTTGCTGAAGCATAAGATCCCGTGATATAAACACGTTGACTTGCTTTGTAAAGTAGTCCTGCTTTCCAATAGTTTGAAAATAATTTTTTATGTGTTAAAAGTCGATCATTCATATCACCATAATACCACGTAATACCTCCTCCGGCAAAGACTCCCCACCTAGATTGTGCTTGTAATCCTTTTGATAGTCCGCAAAAAAGTAAAATAATAATTAATTTTTCTCGCATGTTTCTCTATGAATCTTTTTACGTAGTAGTTAAAATTTTTCCAGTCATTTCTACAGGAGATGCAATACCCATTAAGGATAATATTGTGGGTGCGATATCTGCTAATCGACCGTTGTTAATTTTATAATTCTTACCACTAGACACTAAGATACAAGGAACAGGATTGGTGGTATGCGCAGTATTGGGCGTTCCATCCGCATTGATCATTTTGTCAGCATTGCCATGATCCGCAATTATAATAAAAATATATTCTTTTTCTATACCGATTTTTACTACTTCACTCAAACAAGAATCAACAGTTTCAACGGCTTTGATTACGGCTTTGAAATTTCCGGTATGTCCCACCATATCCGCATTGGCATAGTTTAAACAAATAAAGTCAGTCTTGTTTTCTTGTATAACTTTTATCACCTCCTGGGTAATTTGATGCGCACTCATTTCTGGTTGCAAATCATAGGTTGCCACCTTAGGTGACGGTGCCATAATACGTTGTTCTCCTTGAAATGCTTCTTCTCTTCCACCGTTGAAGAAGAAAGTGACGTGGGGATATTTTTCTGTTTCTGCAATTCGTAATTGAGTACGTTGATTTGTTTCTAAAATTTCACCAAGTGTTTTTGTTAAATTGTCTTTTTCGTAAATTACGTGAATGTCATTATAGGAATCATCGTATCGGGTCATGGTAACATAATGCAGTGGAATTTTTTTCATTGAAAATTCCGGCAAATCCATCTGCGTAAGTACTTGCGTAATTTCTCTGCATCGGTCAGTGCGAAAATTAAAACAGACAACTACATCGTTCTTCTTAATAGAACCAATTGCTTCGTTGGTTGAATCGATGATAATGATGGGTTGTATAAATTCGTCAGTAATATTTTCTTCGTAGGAATCAAGTATTCCGGTTTTCCAATCTAATTGTGGATTTCCTTTTCCGTGTACCAATGCATCGTATGCAATTTTTATTCTCTCCCATCTTTTGTCACGGTCCATGGCATAGTAACGACCTGTGATGCTTGCTATTTTCCCGGTGGTGGAATTAAGATGAGATTGTAAATCACTTAAATATTGTATTCCCCCTTTTGGATCTGTATCTCTTCCATCAGTGAAAGCATGAATAAAAACTTGTTTTAATCCGTGTTCCTTAGCTAGTGTGCAAAGATGCTTAAGGTGATTAATATGGGAATGCACCCCGCCATCCGAAACAAGTCCTATTAAATGAAGTGCAACATTATTTCCTTTTGCATTTTTAAATGCTTCTATTAGGATAGGCTGTTGATCTAGCGTTCTTTCTCGTACCGCCTTGTTGATGTTTGCCAACTCTTGCCAAACTATTCTGCCAGCTCCTAGATTCAGATGACCAACCTCCGAATTTCCCATTTGCCCTTCAGGCAAACCAACATCTTCCCCGGATGTTAGGAGCTGGGAGTTGGGATATTCCGCTAATAGATGATCCATAAAAGGGGTATGCGCCTGAGAAATAGCATTGCTACTACTTTTGGGAGCTATACCCCATCCATCTAATATGATTAATGCCGTTTTTTGCATGCAATTATTAAGAATAATTAGTCAAACGCAAAGTTATTCAAAATACTGTGTTTAACATAGCTTATCCAAGATAAAAGCACTAAAAGCATGTGGGGTTATTTTTCTTATTGTACAGGTGGTGACCCTACCAGAAGCAATGCATGTAGCCTGTATAATTGACGATGTGTTTTGCAGGGAAACACTTAATTTCCGAGGGGAAATTTAATCTCGAATATGGAACCTTGAGGATAGTTGTCTCTGACTTTTATAAAGCCTTTGTGCAGGTTAACAATATGTTGAACAATAAATAAACCTAACCCTGTCCCCTTCGTTCTTCGAGTATCTTCATTTCCAACTCGATAAAATTTTTCGAAAATTCTTTGTTTTTCGTTTTCTGGAATTCCATTCCCTTGATCAATAACATGAATTATTACTTGATCGTGAGTAGTACTTAGAATAATTTCAATTTTGCTTCCTTCTGGTGAATATTTCTCTGCATTCTCGATAAGATTGAAAAATAACGAACTAAGCGCTAATTTATCTCCCAAAAGTCGAATACCGGGAGGAATATGTTTAATGATGGCATGATCGTGATCAATTCTTGAAATATATTCTTCGATGAGTGAATTTAAAAACTGAGAAAAGTCAATAGATTCAAAATAAAATTCAAAATTATCACTTTCCAGCCGTGCCGCGAAAAGAGCATTTTCAACCAGATTGTGTATTCGCTCTGTTTCAATTAATGATCTTCTGATGATAGTTTGTTGTTGGGCTCGTTCAAGTTCTCTCTTCTGAAGTGTTTGTAAATTCAACTTTACAGCTGCTAATGGAGATTTGAATTCGTGCGTGATAGAAAGTAAAAAATTTTTCTGCTGTCGAGCCAGATTAAATTCTTTTCTAAATGCTTCTTTGGTTTTATAAATACCAAAAATTAATAATCCAAGGAAAACAGATCCTTCTCCAAGAACCATCCACATCCTTTTATTTAACTCTTTATCAAAAATAACCTTCTCTGCCTGAATAGATGCGGGGTTAAGATGACTAAGTTCCGAGATTTCTAATCGATATTGTATCACTTCTTTATTGAGGTCAATTAACATATACGCCCACCACGAAAATTGAAGTAGGATATAGGCAACGAGGATATAGAAGAGAAGAAGTGGTCGAGCCATACTTTGCATAATACAAAGATAAAGCTATAAAATTCAACTTAAATTGTTTTGTGTAAAATTTGTACTTAAGCCTGACAAATAGTAGCACTTAGCATGGATGAGCCCATGCATTTAGTCATCAATTTGGGTGTTGGTCGTATTTCCATCTACCGTTTTGATCGGAATCCATGTGCCTTGTGGACTCAAAAACTCAATGGTGTAGTTATCTATGCCAGTATCCCATTGCTCGTATTTATTCCAGTTGAGGTATACTCTATGATCTTTCCATTTTCCATCAAGCACAATGGATTTTCCAATATTACTTTCTTTTCCATCGAGGCTACAATCGTTCACAACAATTACTTTGTAAGTATAGCTTTGTTGTTGAACATCCACATCGGAATCAATATAGAAAGTAATATTTGATGGATTTGTGTTTACTAAACTATAATTAACTTTATCAGTACTTCGATAAATTTTATATTCTAAAACTCGATTAGGTAAAAGTGACGGGACCATCCACTCAGTCAGAATAGTTGAGTTGTCAACAACAGTGGATCGTACAATATTACTTTGCTGGTTCAATAATACGTTTACTGGCCAAATGGCAGATGTATCACTGAAGGAGTTGAACGGGTTTCCGCATAGATCCAATGCTTCTACTTTGTATTCATATTGAAAAGGACATGTGATGGAAGAATCGATATAGTTTAGGGTGCTGCCTGAAACATTACTTATTAACACAGGATTTCCGTTAGGCTTTTCTGTTCTAAATAAATTATAGGAACCTACTGTACATCCACCATAAGGTGTCCAATTGATAAATATAATTAACCCATTTTTACTGGTGCTAATATCTATTGTAGTATGGGGAGTGGAGCTTGATAAGGGCAATTCATATCCGCATTGATCAAGGGTCTGGAGTAAATAAGTGTAGGTATTACTTTTCGTATTTAAACCAACGTCAATATAACTGCTGGTAGAAGCTGTGGTTTGTAAAATAGGATTGTTATCTGTATATATTAAATCCCAACCTGCAGTTATTGCATTTAATCGATAGAGTTTGTATGCGACAATGTCTGATTCAATTCCATTAAACCAAATGATGTTTACTTGGTCATCACTTAATACACTTGCCGATGCAATTTGATTTGCTACAGGTGGAATAGTATCGTAAATTTCTAAGAAATCTGTTTCGACGAATGTATCTGTACATCCATTACTGTTAGTGACAATTAATGAAACGTCGTAAATCCCAGGACTGGTGCATTGGATAGATGGATTAAACTGGTTAGAGGTAGTGAATCCAAAATTCCAGTTATAGGAGGGTTGCAATGTATCAGAAAGGGTAGTAGAATAATTTACAAAATCGTTATAGCAAGCCTGTTGATTGTTTAATATAGATGAAATAACGGGAGTTAAGAGTGCAATTACACCGGGATTAAAATAAAAGGTATCGGCACATCCAAAACCATTGGTGACTATCATGGTTGGATTGTAATTTCCCGCAATCGTGTAGGTATAGTTCGGATCACTTAAGGTGCTACTGATTCCATCTCCAAAGTTCCAACTGTAAGTAAGGCCACCCGTTGATAAATTTGTAAATTGAACGGCAAGAGGCGCACATCCTGAATTAACATCTACCGAAGCATTTGCAGTTGGAGATGGGTTCACTACAAAATTTTGTAGAGCAGTATCGCTGCATCCATTCGCATTAGTAATGATTAATTCAATTGAATAATTTCCAACTGAAATATTTTGTGGGGAGAAAGTACTTCCATTGCCCATTAATCCATTGCTGCATGTCCAGCTGTAGTTTGGATTTTGTGTGCTTTGAGATCCATCCGTAAATTGGAAAGTTGCAGGATCACATCCTACTGTATCACTCGAGATAATGATTGCTTCCGGTGTTTGTAATACATTGATACCGGAGTTAAATTGGAAAGTATCTCGACAACCATAGGAAGTAATGGCTACTAATTGTGGATTAAACAACCCACTTTGTAAATAAGTATGTGAAGGATTTATAGCAGTGCTTGTATTTCCATCACCAAAAGTCCAGTCAAATTGAATAGCTCCTTGTGAGTTATTGATAAATCCAGTGCTGAAACTATTACATCCAACCGAATCAGTCACACTTGCTGAAGCTATGGGTGCTGGATGTATGCGCAATTGAAGAGGATAAATATAAGAAGACGTACAACCAATAGAATCACGTGTAATTAATGAAATGGTATAATTTCCTGTGTCAGCATAAATATGAGTAGGATGTTGTACTGAACCTACGGCACCATCTCCAAAGTCCCAGCTCCATTGACTTGCATTGATGGATGAATCAGTGAATGCAATATTTTCTCCTTGACACCCACTCAAAGTTGATATTCCAAATAATGTATAGGTCCCCGGAATGGAGATATAATCGGGTTTTACTATCGTATCTATACAACCGTAACTATTGATTGCAATTAAAGTTATTGAGTAGGTGCCCGGAATGTAATAAATATGTTGAGGGTTTATATTAGAAGATGTACCACCATCTCCAAATGACCAACTAAACTGTGTAGCATCATTAGTCGTGTTTACAAAACTAATTTGTGTCGGAGAACATCCTGCCAATGAAGGAGAGAAGAAGTCAGCAACTGGAGTTGATACATGAACCATATCGTTGTAAACAATGGTGTCAAAACATCCACCTGGAAATTCAGCAATTAGCGTGACGTTAAAGAATCCATTGTTAGCATATAGATGAGTTGGATGTTGCACCGATGAAGTACCGCCATCACCAAATGACCAATTCCAATTGATAGCACCATTCGATAAATCTGTGAAATTTGTGGTGAGCGGTAAGCAACCAATAGAGACGTCGACAGAAGCACCTGCTGCATAATAGGGGAACGGAACTAATTTAGTTGAATCAATGCATCCATTGTTATCCATAATGAAAAGTGCAATGGAATCTGTAGGATCGCTAAGATAAGTATAAACCGGATTTTGTGTTTGGGCACTATCACCATTTCCAAAAAACCAATTCCATTGAACAGCCGATGAAGAACTTTGATTGATGAAGGTAACAGTAACCGGCATACATTGACCACTCGTACTAAATGTAAATGCTGCTTGTGGATCTGCAACTGTAATGTAATTGGTGAAAACCGTAGTTACCGAACAAGAATTAATAGTTGCCGTTAATGAAATTGTATAAACTCCTCCTAATTGATAAGTATGAGTTGGGTTGTTATCTGTACTAGTCGATCCATCTCCAAAATCCCATGAGTAACTACTTGCATTTTGTGATGTGTTTTGAAATGTTACAGGAACATGAATACATGCTATGTTTGGCGCAGTAAAGGCTGGAATTGGGTTGTTGACAACAACAGGTTGTGCTAAGTTGAATGTATCTAAACAACCGGATGTGTCGCGTGTTATCACAGTTACTTGATAACTTCCGGCGGCTCCATAGATATGTGATGGTTGTAATTGATTGGAATTATTTCCATCTCCAAAGAACCAAGTAGCTGTTGTGAAGGCAGGTAAATTTGTTAGCGTAAAATTGACACTTGATCCCAAACATAAATCGTAGGTCGAAGCTTGTGATGGGTTCGAATAGCCAAGTGTAATAGTTTTACTAATGGATGTCATACAACCTTCACCTACTGTAATATTTAGTGTGATAACGTAGGTTCCACTTTGTGTATAGGTGTGAGTAGGATTTGGTAATGTTGAAGTTCCACCATCCCCGAAATCCCAATTATAAGCAGTGATATTTAAAGTTTGCGTGGAAAAATTAATCACATAAGGTTTACATGAATTCCCAAAAGTAATATCGATAGGTCGAGGTATGTAAGGAATTACTTTTACAATGGCGTATGGATTGAATGTTTGAGAACAGCCACCAGCCATTGAAGTTTGTAAGGTGACAATGTATGTTCCCGGAGTTGTGTAAATAGTACTTGGTGATTGTGAAGTAGAACTACTTCCATTTCCAAAATTCCAGTTCCATGAATTGCTTCCTGTAGTAGGATCGGTAAATGCAATGGGATTATCTTGGCAAACATACATAGTATCTGGAACCGTATAGGGCGTGATTCCGCTTACTACTTGTATATGATTTGCTTTATAAACGGTGTCAATACAACCGAAGGAATTAGTAACAATAAGCCATACCGTGTAAACGCCTATTGCATTGTATGTATGTGTTGGATTGAGAGCGGTTGAAGTAGTTCCATCACCAAAGTTCCATAGATATCCTGTTATGTTTATCGGATTTCCAGTATGTGTAAATTGAACAGTCATACCAGGGCAACCAATTCTAGGTGTCGCAGTGAAAGAAGCAGTAGGTGCAAAGACTCTTACGAGTTGGCTTTTAGTAAGTGCAAGTTGACAACCATAAGCTGATGTTGCAGTAAGCGTAACCGAAAAATATCCACCTTGATTATACGTTGTAGTCGGATTTGTAAGAATAGATGAATCTCCATTTCCAAATTTCCATGAATAAGATGTTGCACCCACAGTTAAGTTTACAAACTGAGGGGTGTAGGGAGCGCATCCACTGTCTTGAACCACTGTAAAATTAACAAAGGGCATTCCGTCAACATGTACGATGTTGGGAACTGTCACGCTACCATTACATCCTGAAGCTGTCGTTACTGTTAATGTAACTGAATAATTGCCTACAATAGTATAAGTATGAAGTGGATTGTCAATCGTTGATGTTGTTCCATCACCAAAATCCCAAAGCCAAGAAGTTGAATTAGGAACTGTGCAATCAAATTGAATAGTTACATTTCCACAACCACCACTATCACTCATGGTAAAAGAAGGAATCAAAGAATTTCCAATGGTGATATTATTGGATGCATAAGCGGTATCAATACAGCCATTATTAGAGGTTACTATGAGTCGTATTGGGTAGGAACCCGGTGCACCATATTGATGTGAGGGGTTTTGTTGTGATGAAGTATTTCCATCACCAAAATTCCAATTCCAATTTAAAATATTACTCGCAGTTCCCGTGAATTGAAAAATGGTATTTACATCACATGACGAATATTGGTTTGCACTTATCTGAGCATTGGGCGATGGGTTTACCGTAATGTAATTACTTTTAATTTCGATGTCTTGGCAACCATAAATATTGGTGGCAATTAATTTTATATTATATGTTCCCGGTGTATTGTATTGGTGTGTAGTATTGGCGGCATTGGAAGAACTTCCATCTCCAAAATCCCATATGTAGGAAGACGCACCTGTAGAGGTATTCGTAAATGTAATGGACTCAGATGAACAAACAGAAAACGAAGAAGCAGTAAAGTTAGCAGTAGGATCACCTAAAATTGTGATAATTCCAGTCGCAGTGTCCTTTCCGCCGGTAGCTGAGGTTGCAATTAATACAACAGTATACGTTCCAGCATTAATGTAGGAAGAAGAAGGATGTTGTAAAATTGAATTATTTCCATTTCCTAAAGTCCACTGATAACTGACTGCCCCTGACGACGTATTCGTAAAGTTAATAAGTAACGGCGCACAACCACTATCCTGACTCGTTGTAAACGAAGCTACGGGCACTTGGGCCCGTAGCATTGTTGTTGTCAACAAAAGAAATAGGCTTAAGTAATTTTTTAAAAATTCTTTTGCCAGTTTATTCATATCATTTCTTAACCACTTATGGGCAAATAGGCTTTAATAGTGTTAATTTTTTTATTTGTTTTCTTCTTCACCTTGAGCGAAGTTTTCGAAATTACTTGCTTGATTTATTATTGACCCAACAGAGCTATAAAGTTGCGTTCCTTCCTTTGTAATTTTCTTTACACGGTAGTAAGCAAAACCAGCAGGTGGCTTCTGATCAATCCAAGAATAGTAAAGTTCAATTTCAGAACCGATACCTTCTTTTATACCGGCTGATTTGAATTCTCTACCATCATTAGACCTTTCAATGATGTACACGCAATCTTCCGTTTCGTTTTTTGAAGTCCAACTCACAAAAACTTTCCCGCTGTTATAAACAGTGTTGTAGTTATGAATATTTACTTCCGGTTGACTGCTAGCTAAATTCATTGGAGCAGAATTTTGCATAGTGTTTTGCGCCATGCCAGTTCCGGCAACCGCCATTAGTAAAATAAATACAATGGTTTCTATCAAGAATAAGAACTTGAAAGCAGAACCTTTTTGCTCATCGCGATTGTAATAACGCTTTGGCTTGTTGTACATCATCATTCTGTTTTCGCGAATGGTTTTGTAGAAATCTTCGTTGTGTGTTTGGTGATTCATCATATTTTAATATTTTGATCAGTTTCAATTTACATGCATCTATACGTTGAAGTAGGGGGTATAGGTTACATTTCTGTCATTTGTAAGAAATTGGCGTGTTTTTTCCTTTTTTTAGATAAAAATTGAAATAATTCGTGTTGATTTTCAATGTTTTTTGAGTCAGAGTGACCTTCCTATATACTACTTTCTAAGGTCTTTTGTTTCAAAAATTCAAATCTAAAGTTGGTTTTGTTCGACTTTTTATGAGATATAACCTTTCGATCATCACTTGCGTATTAAGAAGGACAAACAAAAAATGTAATCTTATTAATTAACCCTACACATGGAAATTTTAAGCAAGACAATTAAGAAGCTTACCGAAGATGAGTACCAGCAGCTATTGCAAGAAGTCTCGGGGAAGAAGAAGAACAAACCTTTTTTAGTACTTGAAACTACACGTGAACGTGAAGTGGAGGATAGTGAAATGATGGAAATTTTGCAGGTGAACCCAAGTGCATATTATACACTGAAGTCAAGACTGAATTCTAAGATAGCATCTATATTAAGTAAGAAAGTGCAAAATCCCATTCAAACATTAATGGATGAGGTTTCACGCGTTCCTGCTCATCTGTTCGGGAATAATCGAGAGTTTTCTGTTCGTGCATTAAAGGAGTTGGAAAAGCAACTTATCGAGTATGACTTAAATGCAGAGTTGATTTTAGTGTACAAAACCTTGGCACAATTACATCTTCACTCCGAAGAATTCGATAGCTATGAAACGAAGTTTAATAAGCATGTTGCTTTTTCGTTGGCAGTTTCAAAGGCAGAAGGATTGTTTTTTCGATTCATAAAAAAATTGGGCGTTTATCAATTAAATGGTCAAGAATCGGATTTGGAAGAAGTGATCATGATGAAGCGTGAGTTAAGTAATATTTGCGAGTTGTATGAATCACATCGTTTATATGTATTGTACAATATTGCTCATATCTATTACTTATGTACTGTTCCTCATAAACAAGATGGATTAAAATCACGCGAGCTTGAAGTGGAAGCTGTATTGCAACGAATGACACAAATTTTCGAAAGTTACCCAATGGATACTTTTTATCAGAATATTAAATGCATTCCTGATCTATTGTATTTCGAATATTACATCCGAACGGGAAATATTGTTCGTGCCGATTATTATATCCAACGCGTACATCAAAACTTACCCGACTTGACAGAGAAACACATGATGAATTTTTTCGTGGTGCAGTTTTTAAAATCAAAAGTGATGAAGTATCAAATTGATGGAAACCTCGAACATCTTCAGCATTATGCTGATCAACTTGAAAAGTATAGTGACATTAATATTGAGGAAGCCTATCATTATATTAGCACCAAACGATTTTTAGCCATTGTTAAGTTTTACCAACACGATTATCATGGATCGGCAAGGAAAATAAATGAGCTGAGAAATCAAATGTCGCTCAAACATTATTTATTTACGGATATTGATGCTAAGTTATTTCAGGCTTTACAATATTGTATCTTAGGCGATGATAGTTTGTGCATGCAAATTATTTCTAGTTTGAAACGACAAATCAGAGAACAGGATGCAGAGTATGAATCCGCTCGTTATATGATGAAGCTTTTAAAAACAGCATTGAAGCCAGCCGACTATCGACGCAAAGTAAAGCGTATCGCTGAAATGTGGACAGAATTTGATTCGCTGAATAATGGAACTTATCAAGTGTTGTCGTATGTTAAAGTTGACGATATGATCATCCGTAAAATGAGTAATCCAATTAAAGATTAATACCAATACCATTTATATTTTAATTCAAAGCTGCGACGTATTTTTTTAACAAGATGAATTAAAAAAATTGTTGCATAGCCATAGCCAACGGAACTATTTTTTTAAGAAGTATTGGTGAAAAAGGACTAGCAGATCGGACTAAAATATAATTGGTATTGGTATAATTCTCCGTATACAGCAAAGGTTATTCCCTTAGCTAAAAACAACAAAGGCTGCATAATTTATGCAGCCTTTGTTGTTTTTATTAGATTTTACAAACTAATTGCGTCGAGATATTTTTCGCTCAAGGGCTTGTTTACATATTTAAATACATGTGAGTTGGTAGAAGCCTTATTGATATCATCAGGAGAAATGGAAGAAGACAAAACAACAATCTTTGAGAAAGTTTTAATCGCCTCTGAAATTTCTTCGTATTCCACTAAAAAGGCAAAGCCATCTTTAATAGGCATGTTTAAATCTAAAAAAATAATTTCAGGGAAATCTTGTTCGTTTGATAAATTCTTCAAAAAATCTAAAGCTGCGTCTGCAGAATTTTTTACGATCACTTCAGAAGAAAAACCACTGGAGGTGATCATTCGCTCGTTGATGAAATTATCTATTTCATTATCGTCAATCAGTAAGACTTTTCGATAGCGATTATTTTTCATCCTTTTATTTCTTCAAGCGTTTGTGGTGATGGGCGGAATCGAACCGTCGACACAAGGATTTTCAGTCCTTTGCTCTACCAACTGAGCTACATCACCTTCTAGGAGCGTGCAAAAGTAAGACATTTTTGCAAAAAACAAGGCCAATTGACCTGTCTTTCTTTTATTATTTGAAAATTATATAAATCAGATAGATAGCGAAATATTCTATTCCTTCCTGTTGAACTTTCTTGGGATTAGGACTAAAAAAATGGTCTTTTTAAAAAATCTTCTGAGTAATGAGATCTTACTTATTGAAGCTAGAATTTCTAATTACTCTCTTTGTCTTAATATTGTTGTATGAATCTGGCAATAGACATAGGCAATTCAGCGGTAAAATTCGGCCTCTTTAAGGGGAATAAACTTGCGTCTTCAGGTGTTATTAAAGATTACGATTTTTCAAAGCTCAAAGAAATTTTAGCTATCAATGAAATACAACACATTATTTACGCTACAGTGGCTGAAATCCCTGTTGATTTAAAAAATATGTTGAATAATTTTTCCAAGGTAATTGCGTTGGAGACCGACACTCCGCTGCCTCTCACAAATATGTACTTAACACCCGAAACTTTAGGAAAAGATCGGTTGGCTAATGTATGCGGTGCTTTGTCGCTTTTTCCTGAAAGAAATGTTTTAGTGATTGATGTAGGAACTTGCTTAAAGTTTGACATCATTACATCAGAAGGTCAATACTTAGGTGGAGGCATATCTCCAGGTATGCGAATGAGATTCAAAGGGTTGAATGATCAAACCGCACACCTTCCTCTCATTTCACCTCAATTAGAGCCTCGATTGGTCGGAAGAAGTACAGAGGAGTCAATTCTTTCAGGTGTTATGAATGGAATGATGGGAGAAATAAATGATATGATTTGGCAATACAGGAATTTATATCCACGTTTAGAAATCATTCTGACGGGTGGCGATTCGAATTTCTTTTTAAATCAGTTCAAATCCCGCATCTTTGCGGCCCCACATCTTACTTTATTGGGTTTAAATTATATTGCATCGAATCTTCCACATGAATAGAAATAAATTATTGATAGTTAGCTTGTTGATTTTGGCGTTGCCATTATTCGGTACGGCACAAACAAGTAGCGTTTCACCTTATTCTCGATTCGGTCCGGGCGATTTACTCTTTAAAGGGTTTTCTCATCAAAGAGCAATGGGTGGAACATCAATTGCTGAAACGAATGTGTCCCGACTGAATTTTTCCAATCCAGCCTCCTATGCTTACGACTCCTTAATGGTTTTTGAGATTGGTTTAAGTGGTGAAAGAATTTGGCTCGAACAAGGTGATTTAAGCAGTAAGAAATGGAATGCGAAATTGGAATACTTAGTAATTGGTCTTCCATTAGTTCGCAACAAAATGGGATTAGCTTTTGGATTTATTCCCTTTAGCGGAATTGGATATGATATTGAGTCTTCAACAAGAATTGATTCTTCCAATGTATTGTCAACAGCATATAAGGGTGCCGGTGGATACAATCGCTATTTTATTGGAACGGGTATAAAACTCACTCCTAAATTGGCATTGGGTATTAACGCTTCTTATTTGTTTGGTTCATTGGAACAAAGTAGAATCGCGAAGTATTCAAATACCGATTATTTTGGAACACGAGTGAAAGACAATACTTCGATTGGAGACTTTATGTTTGATGCGGGATTGAGTTTTAAAACACCCCTTAAAAAAGGTTATACATTAAGCTTGGGTGCTACAGCCAGTATTTCTCAACAGCTAAAAGCCAATAGGACTTTGTTGTGGGAAAATTTTAAATTGAATTCGATCGGAATTGACTTTTCTCGAGATACTATCGAATACAAGGAAAAAGAGCATGGAGAAATTGTACTGCCTTTGGCCTTAGGTTTTGGGATGCAGTTAGCCAAAGATGAAAAATGGTTGATCCAATCGGATGTTCGATACACAGAATGGAGTTCTTATGAATCTTTCAGAGGAAAGGATAGCTTGAAAAACACCTTTCGTGTTTCACTTGGAGGTCAATTTGTTCGCGATCCCCGAGGAACTAGTTTTGGACAAAGAATACAGTATCGTGCTGGAATCTATTATGGTACTTCCTTCTTAAATATTCGCAACAATACACTCGTCGATCAAGGCGTGAGTATCGGTTTCGGATTACCTATCCGTAAAGCGTATCAGTCGATGATTAATATTGCTTTAGAAGCGGGGCAGATGGGCACTTTGGATGATAATTTGATTCGGGAGCGATATATAAGAGCAGTTATCGGACTCACTTTTAATGAAGTTTGGTTCCAAAAACGTCGTTTCGATTAATGAGATCTCAGCCTAATTTTATTCAATTTTTCAAAGGTAGAGTTGGCAGATCACTTTTTTTATTAGTTTTAGGTGTTCAACTGGTTTCCTGTGAAAATGATCAAGCTGAAATAAAGCGTGTCACAAATATTTCGAAGGAGCCTATTGAACACATTAAAGGATTAGAAATATTGTATAGTGATTCTGGATTAGTTAGGGTGAAAGTAAATTCTCCAGAGCTAAAAAAAATGGTCTTTCCAGAGCCAATCACAGAAATGCCCTCAGGGATTCATATTCAATTTTATGATGAATCTAAAAATGTAACATCAGAATTAAAAGCTAAATACGCTATTCATTACGAAAATGATAGTAAATGGGAGGCTCAAAAGGATGTAGTGGTGATCAATGAAAAAGGAGATCAATTAAATACTGAGAAATTAGTATGGAATGAGCGAGAAGAGAAGTTAACAAGCGATGAGCATGTTAAAATCACCACGGCAGAAGAGATTATTTATGGGAAAGGTTTCGAAGCCAATCAAGATTTTAGCCGGTACAAAATATTTAATGTGAAAGGAAGAATAACAGTAAAAAAGTAAGTGTTCACTATGTTGAAGGTGTTAGAATATTCTTGGCTTTTTATCATGCTATTAGGAGCCTCTTTTGGCACTTATAAGTGCATGGCCGAAAATATTTCTTCCGCCATTTGGTTTTTTATTCTTTCTGGTGTGGCTTGTGTTTTTTGGATCGTTCGTCGAAACCAAAGAATTCGAATTCAGAAAAAGATTCGATAATTCTTGTCATTAGCGGTGATTTATACCTCTAAACCCATTAATCTTTCCATTTCAAAATATATTATTGGATTTCAGCTATTTACTTTTGAATATCTGTGAAATAAGTTTTTAGCCTTCAAGAAAGCTTCGTATATTCGCAGCCTTAAATTAGAAATAATAGAGTTATGGCAGTAATTGAAAAAATCAGAGGCAAAGCCAATTTATTGTTGGTTATTGTGGGCTTTAGCCTTGTAGCATTCATCTTAGGTGATTTTTTCTCATCTAATAGTGGAATGAGTAGCAGTGATGCTAATATCGGTGAAATAGACGGTAAGAAGGTCAATGTAATGGACTTTGAAGAGAAGGTCCAGGTTCAGTTGAATAATTATAAACTTCAAAGTAATTCTGATAACGTTGATCAGAACACTACCGAACAAATTCGTGAGCAGACGTGGAATCAATTGATCAACGACATGGTGTTGACACCTCAATACGAGAAGTTGGGAATTACGTGCTCTCCAAAGGAACTGTTGGACATGGTGCAAGGGAAAAACCCGCATCCACAGGTGAAGCAAGCTTTCACCGATCCGAAAACAGGAGTGTTTAATCCGGCAAACGTATCCAATTTCTTAAAGAATATGGATAATGATCAAACTGGAAAAACACGTCAACAATGGGTTGTTTTTGAAAAAGCCATTCGTGATGAACGTATTCAGCAAAAGTATTACAACCTTATTAAACAAGGCTTGTACATAGCAAAAGCAGAAGCGAAAGATGATTTCTTCAATAGAAGTAAAACAGCTTCTCTTCGATATGTGACTTTAAATTATGCGTCTATTGTTGATTCTACCATTGAAGTGAGTGATGCAGAGTTGAAAACCTTGTACAATGCAACGATGAAGAAGTATAAGCAAGAAGCATCTGCAAATATTGATTATGTAACATTCGAAGTTTTGCCTAGTGATGTGGATCGCCAAGCATCAGTTTTTGAAATTAACAAATTGTCAGATGAGTTTAGAGCAACTGAGAATGATTCAATGTTTGTTGCGTTAAATAGTGATTCTCCTTTTAACCCTGCATTCAGCAAAAAAGGAACCTTGCCGGTTAATATTGATTCTATCATGTTCTCCTCTCCTGTTGGTTTTGTTTTTGGACCTTACCTAGAGAATAACGTATATAAATTAGCTAAAGTTTCTGCTGTGAAAATGCTTCCAGATTCTGTGAAAGCTTCTCATATCTTATTAAAGTTGGATCCTGCAAAGAAGGATGCCATTTTAGCAACAGCCGATAGTATCAAAACTGCATTGAAAGGAGGAGCTAACTTTGCGATTCTAGCTTTTCAATATTCAACGGATGAAGGTTCGAAAATAAAAGGCGGTGACTTAGGATGGTTTTCTCCAGGCATGATGGTAGCTGAATTTAATGATGCTTGTTTTAATGGAGCCAAAGGTGATTATACGATTGTAGAATCTCAATTTGGAATTCATATCATTCACATCGTAGATCAAGGTAAGATGGCTCGTCAACTTCGAATTGCGTATGTAGACAAGAAAATTGAACCAAGTTCTAAAACGTATCAAGCCGTTTATTCTAAAGCAAATGGCTTTGCATCTAAAAATGCAAATGCGGATGCGTTTGAAAAATCAATCACAGATGAGAAGTTAACGAAGATGTCGGAACCCAATATTTTTGAGAACGCACGTCAAGTAGGTCCGATGGAAAATTCTCGCGAATTAGTAAGATGGGCGTTTACCGCTAAGATAGGCGAGGTTTCAAAAGCTTTTGAATTCGGAAGTCGTTTTGTTGTTGCGAAGTTGAATGAAAGAAAAGAAAAAGGGTATAGCACGCTAGAGCAAATAAAAGATCAACTTACGGTTGAGGTGCGTCGCGATAAGAAAGCAGCTTTATTAATTGAAAAGTTAAAGAAGGGTGGAAGTAATTTAGATGCCATTGCTGCTGCTAACGGACAAGCTGTGCAAACAGCCGATAATGTTTCTTTCGCATCTCCTGTTTTCCCAAGTAGTGGTATGGAGCCGTATGTAGTCGGTTATTTAATGAATGTTAAAGCGGGACAAGTTTCACCCCCTTTAAAAGGAACAAATGGCGTATTCGTTGCGCAAGTAGTTTCTTTCGCTGATGTAAAAGAGCCCGCTGATTTAGCAGCTGAAGCAAAGCAACAATTAGGTTCGCAATTGCAAAATCGTTCTCAGTATGAAACGTACAATGCCCTGCGTGAAAAAGCGGGAATTGTAGACAAGAGATCGAAATTCTATTGAGATTATTAATTAAAAGAGAGCCGAGTTAATAAGAGAAAATTTTACTTTTATTAACTGGGTTCTTTTTTTGTCCAATTTATTCATTGATTCAAGAGAGTATGAATCTTAAGAAAATCCGTAGAGCTGATCATTGTTTAAACTGTAATACTCCTTTGAGTATTGAGACAGATAACTTTTGTTCAAACTGCGGCCAGGTAAATAATACGAAGAAAGAAACAGCCCTTGGATTAGTGAAGGAATTGGTGGAGGAGTTTCTGCACCTCGATTCTAAAGTGATGAAAAGTTTAGTGCCCTTGTTGTTCAAGCCCGGACTTTTAACCGTTGATTATAACCAAGGAAAGAGAGCGCGCTATTTTCATCCCGTACGTATGTTTTTGATCGTAACGGTGATTATGTTTATTGTAAGTAATTTCTCAATTTCTCAATATGAAAGGAAGCGTCAAGAAAAAATTAATTCATACTTAGCCGATTCTGTGAAAGCAGGCATTGATCCTCGTAGTATTCGACCAGATTCTCTTTATAGTTTTGATACTGAGACTTTGGAATTCGAGAGGGTAGCAAATCCAAGTGAAAATGATAATCGTCCTAATTTTTATTGGAGTTTTGGTGAAGTAAAAGTGCAAAAGGATACTTTACAGCGATTCCTTGATCAAGGTATCACAGATCCAACTGCATTGATGGATACATTTAAAATTAAAAAGACTTTTTTCAATACCATTTTTTTTAGTCAAGCAATTAAATCGCAGTTAGCAGGAAATGAAAAAATAGTAGACTACTACAAACATAAATTACCTTGGTTGCTTTTTTCGTTGATGCCAGTTTTTGCTTTCGTTTTATATTTGTTTTATATTCGGAGAAAAATATTTTTTGTGGATCATTTAATTTATGCGTTTCATTTGCATACAGCCACTTTTGTAATTCTCACGATAGAAGATTTACTTTCTTTAATAAGTCCGATAGACACGACTTGGATGTATTTATATGTCCCAATTTACTATTTTATTTCACTTAAAAAAGTTTATAATCAATCAGTAAGAAAAACCATATTCAAAGGAATAGGCATTGGAGTTTTGTATTTTTTATTGGGAACTGTCGTGCTGGCCTTAATTGCGGCAGCGTTGTTTTTGATGATTTAATACCAACGCTATACCTATAAAATATGTCCAATCACTTAAAGACCTGTCTTTGTAGGGCGGAATTATACAATAAAATTATCGGGCTAGAATATTATTGTAAATGGTATAAAAAATTACTTCCAAAGATTTTTCTGCTCCAGTTTAATTTTTCCTTTAAAGAATATTTTCGTGCTCTGTTCAAAAGAAGCCGTGAAATCTGAAATGTAAAAAAGATGTTTTTTTGCTTTCTTAGCATTTAACAACTGGTTATTTTCTAAAACGTCTTTCACATGCTGAGCAACGATACTTGCTGAATCAAAAATGGTGATTCGCCCTTTGTAATATTGTTCAATCTCCGGACGAATTAATGGGTAGTGGGTACAACCTAAAATCAAGCTGTCGATTTTTTTTAATTTGGTGCGAGAAAGGTAATCGTTAATGATGGTTTTTGAAATTTTATTATTGAAAAATCCTTCTTCAATCATCGGAGCTAATAGGGGAGTTGCTAAAGAAGTAACCGTTACTTTTTTTGATTTGGCTATTATTTTTTTAGGATAAACATCCGACTTCACCGTTGCTTTTGTTCCAATAATTCCCACATGTTTTGAGGAGGTCTCGTCACATACAAAATTTACAACGGGATCGATTACATTAATTACAATTGCTTTTTTTCCTACATGCTTCTTTACTTCATCAAAGGCTACAGAGGAAATGCTATTGCAAGCGATAACGATGGCTTTACAGTTATGCTTAATAAGGAAGTCGGCAATCACCACCGACCACTTTTTAATCGCTTCCGGCGACTTATCTCCATAAGGGAGATGGGCAGTGTCACCAAAATAAATTAACGACTCATTGGGCATGAGTTTATGGATGGCATTAGCCACCGTTAGGCCGCCAATTCCCGAATCAAAAATTCCGAGTGGACGAGAAGCTTCAGAAGGATGTTTAGGCATAGTCAAAAGTAAAAATTATTTGCTGAAATATAGACGATTATACAATTCCTTTTTTCATAGCTTAATCTATGCTCAATAAAAAAGTCCATGGAATGTTCCATGGACTTTTTTATTCATTCGACTGAGTTGATTATTTCAATCCCAACTTTGTTTTAACCATCGGCATAACATCATCCGAATCCTGAGCATATAACAAGGTTCCTGCGCTTGCATCAAATATGTAAGAGAACTTATTCTCTTTAGCTACCGAGTTAATCGCTTCTTCTGCTTTTTTCAAGATAGGAGTATATAACTCTTCTTTCTTTTTTTGCATGGAGCTTTGTGCCGACTCCTGAAACGATTGAATACGTTCTTCAAGATCACTGATCTCTTTTAATTTCGCATCGCGAATAGGATCCGCCATAGACGCTTCTTTCGATTTGAAATCAGTAATTTTTCCCTGATATTCAGCCGTCATGGTTTTTAATTGATTCTCTAAAGAGGCTCCAAACTTTTGCAAAGTGGAATCTGCTAATTTGGTTTCTGGCATTAAACTAATCAACTGTGTTGAATTAATATGTCCAAATTTTAATGTGGATTGAGCTTGCGTTTGTACAGCCAAACTCAATAGAATGCCAAAACAAATGGCAACGATTCTTGTCATGATATTAGGTTTATTTATGTGTTTTTAGTTTTATTATTTACGTTCTTCTGATCCACCACCTTTTCCTTCACTGGGAGGAGGAGAAGAAGGACTTCCGCCCTCTTTACTTTCACCACCTTTTGCATCTCCTTTGGTTCCTGCTTTGTATCCCATCGCCTCTAAGATGTCGTCACTCTTATCGTATTTAGGATTGGTGTAAAGCATTACTAAATCGCCCGACTTATCAAAAATCACTGCGAAACTTTGATCCGTTGCCATTTTCTTAACGGCATTGAAAATTTTATCTTGAATCGGTTTGATTAACTCTTGTTTCTTTTTGAACAACTCGCCTTCGTAACCAAATTTTTGCTTTTGATATTCTTTTACTTCTTTTTCTTTGTTCGTGATTTCTTGTTCACGCTTACGTCGCATTTCTTCGGTTAAAAGAATTTGTTCTGCTTGATAGTCTTTGTAAAGCTTATCAATCACCGTATATTTTGCTTCAATGTCTTTCTGCCATGAAATACTGAGTTGATCTAATTGTTGGTTGGCAGCTTTGTATTCAGAAATATTATCTAAAATATATTGTGAATCGATATACGCATATTTCTGTGCGAAAATGGAGGTACTAGCAAACATTCCAATAAAGAATGTACATGCAATGATTAGATTTTTCATAAGATTTTGGATTTTTTTAAGTATCCGGCTTTTGCAAATTATCGTGCCAAATTTACCTCTTTTTATCGTAGATACCAAAGATACTCGATGACAAGAGTAAAGGTAACGTATTGTTGGTCAAATTATTGGTTCGGCGATTATTCTTAATTGGTTGAAATTTTGAAGAATCTCTTTTAAATTCTTTATGCTTTCTTCACCTAAGAGGATGTTAAGCAGAATGTTTTTCGAATATATTCAAAACTTAAACTGCTTATTTTTTTAGAATTGTTGTCCAATGGTGAAATGGAATTGCCCTTTATTTACACCGGGATTTCCTTCAATTTCATCAAATCCATATCCCCAATCCAGTCCCAACAATCCGAACATGGGAAGGAAAATTCTTACACCAACACCTGCTGAACGTTTTAAATTTAGAGGATTGAAATTTCTAGTTCCTAACCAATTGTTTCCTGCTTCCAGGAAAGCCAAGGTGTAAATGGTTGCAGATGGGTTTAACGAAACCGGGAAGCGCAACTCGAAAGTGTTTTTGTTATAAGCAGTACCACCTACTGTGCTGCCATTAATTCGTGGAGTGACCGTATTGTTGTTGTAACCACGAAGTGCAATAATTTCACGACCGTCTAATGCAAATCCCGAAAGACCATCTCCACCTAAATAGAATCGTTCGAAAGGAGATTGTCCGATATCGTTATTATAAAATCCTAAGATTCCAATTTGTGTTCTGGAGAACAATACAAATTTTGTCCCTAAGCTTTTATACCACGATCCACTAAATTTCCATTTGTGATATTCGATCCATTTGTATTTTTCTTTTGCATTGGCAGTCGCATAATCTGTGTTTTTGTCAAGCAAACTAAATGGTGGCGTTAGTTGTAAAGTGAAGGATAATTGCGATCCACTACGAATCCAAATAAATCCATCTACAGAATTACGTGAAAAGGTTTGTTCGAAGTTTAAGTTGTTCGAGTATCCATCACTGAATAAAAAAGTCCCAGCCCAATTGTCTAAAGAGTAACGTTGAAATGTTAATTCATTATATGATTGGAAGAAATCATCTGGCCATTTTAATCGTTTTCCTAATCCAATAGAGGCACCACTAATTTTTAATACAGAACGATCATCATTTCCTTTTGGTAATCCATCGGTTTGTATCGAGTGAAATACAGAAACACTTAAGGAGTTTGGTTTTTTACCACCAAGCCAAGGTTCAGTAAAGGAAGCATTGTAACTTTGGAAGAATCTGCCATTCGATTGAAAACGGATACTCAATTTTTGTCCGTCGCCAGTGGGTAGCGGAGACCAAGTTCCTTTTTTCGCAATATTTCTTGCCGAGAAATTATTAAACGATATTCCTAAAGTTCCTACCACACCGGCACCACCGCCCCAACCTCCAGATAATTCAAGTTGGTCGGAAGGACGTTCTTCAACGATGTATTCAATATCCACGGTGCCATCAGCTGCATTTGGACGAGGAGTAACATTTAATTTCTCTTGATCAAAATAACCTAGCTGTGCTAATACTTGCTGTGTGCGAATAATATCAGAACGATTAAATAACTGCCCCGGTTTTGTGCGAATTTCTCGCATGATTACTTTGTCATTCGTTTTAGAATTTCCTTTTACCGTAACACGATTCACTGTGGCTTGTCGGCCTTCATAAATTCGCATTTCAATATCGATGGAATCATTCTCAACTAAAATCTCTACGGGAGTAACTTGAAAAAACAAGTATCCATCATCCATGTACAATGAACTAATGTCTCTGCTGTTTTGACTGATGAATAAGCCTTCGTCTAATTTCGACTGACTAAAAATATCACCCTTCTTAATTCCTAACATTTGATCAAGTTGGGTCGTTGGATATTTCGTATTTCCGATCCAGGTGATATTTCTAAAGTAATACTTAGGTCCTTCATCAATCCATACATCAATATTTACAGTACGATCGCTGAATTTATAGACACTGTCTTTTGAAATAGATACATCTCTAAATCCTTTTGAAGCATAAGTAGCCACTACTTTTTCTTTATCCTTTTCAAAGGCTTCTTCACTAAACTTAGAGGAACTAAAAATTTTATACCAGCCTTTCTCTTTGCTGCCTTTCATTTTCCTTCTCAGCTTCTTCGACTCAAATTGAGTGTTTCCATGAAAAGTTACTTTATTAATCTTCACTCTTTTCTTATTGGAGACACTGATGCGCATCAACTCTTGATTGGGTCCGCCAATTGTGTCTTTTTCCGTTTTAATATCGGTCTCAACAAATAAAAATCCTTTCTCTACATAATAATCTTTAACTTGATTTTTTGTAATCTGAATTAAATTTTCGGTGATTACTTTTCCTTTTACAAGTTGAAGTTTGTCGCGTAATTTATCAGCTTCGTTCTTGCTGATTCCACTGAAAGCAAATTTAGAAAGTCGAGGACGTTCGCTTAATTCAAAATTTAAGAAAATACGATCGCCATTAATTTTAGTAGCGGTTACTTTAATATCAGAAAGCAATCCTTGTTTCCAGAGATTTTCAATGGCAGTAGCAATTTTATCTCCAGGAATTTTGAATCTTTCTCCGATATTCAATCCGGTCAACGTAATTAAAACGCCTTCGTCTAAATAGCGAATACCACTAATCGTGACACCGCCTAATTCAAATTCTTTCGGTTGAGCAAAATCAATTTGCTGATTTTCCGATCCAATGGATTCAACCTGTGCGTAGGAAGTATTCGCAAAGAAAGTGATGATGGAAATGAGGAGTACTACTATTTTACGCATGTTCAGATTTCAGTTGTTCTGATGTTTTTCCAAAGCGACGTTCACGTTGTTGGAAGTCGATAATGGCTTTATAAAAATCTTCACGACGGAAATCTGGCCACAACTTTTCAGTAAAGTATAGTTCTGCATAGGCGATTTGCCATAATAGGTAATTACTGATTCTTGATTCACCACTCGTACGAATCAATAATTCGGGGTCGGGCCAGGCTGCAGTATTCAGATGTTTACTTATTAATTCTTCGTTGATATTTTTTGGATCTATTTCTCCTGCTTTCACTTTTTCAGCAATTTTTTTCATCGCATCCGTGATTTCCCAGCGTGAACTATAGCTCAACGCAAGAACGAGGGTCATTCTTGTATTGTTTGCTGTTTTGTCAATACATTTTTTCAAATTAGATGCTACTTTGGAGGGTAGGCTATCTGTATTGCCAATGGTTGCTAAGCGAATATTGTTCTCCATCAACTTCGGAGTTTCCTTGGTAATGGTTTGAACCAAAAGGTGCATTAATGCATCAATTTCTAGCTTTGGACGATTCCAGTTTTCGGTGCTAAAAGCATAAACCGTAAGCACTTCTACTCCTAATTCAGCAGCTCCTTCAACAGTGTCTCGCACTGCGAGTACACCATTTTGGTGACCGAAAATGCGCATTTTTCCCTGCTGTTTAGCCCATCTTCCATTACCATCCATAATGATGGCAACGTGACGTGGTAAACGTTGAATATCTATCTGCTCTTTTAGTGACATATTTCGGCTCGCAAATGTAGTAAATGCATTGGCCTTCTCGGGCATTTAAAAATATTAACTTGACGTTAACGTAATTATACCGACGCTACATATAAATCATGTCCAGTTCATTAAGCGTAAGCCTTTGTAGGTCGGCATTATACAATACAATAATTGGATTAGAATATTATTGTAATTGGTATTACCAGAGTTTTATGCGAAACGGCTGGCATGCATCGATGTATTTCTTACTCAATGTATAGGTTAATTGTACCCCTGTAAAAACATAAAAATCACGTCGCTGTTTATCGCCACGTTGTCTTCCAATATTTCCGCCAGGTGCTTGATTGAGCGATCGATCACTAAGGAGAGCTGCTGTTTTTCCATATTCAACTAAAATGGATTTTGGATCTGCATACACGGTGCTTACATCGTCTAAATAATCAGTATAAGTTTGTCGAACTCCCGACTCTAACGTTAATCCAAATCGACGCCCAATTTTAAATTTAAAGCCGCCTCCAAAAGTGAATGCTAAATTCGTGCGCTTGTATGGATTTTTATTTGAAGCATCCGTTCCTTGACCTTCAGTACCCAAGGGCTGCAGTTCGATCCAATCGTCGTTAATTTTTGTTTTTGGGTTAAAATGAAAAACAGATAATCCGCAGAGCAAGTAGGGGCTAAAAGTTGAATTTGGATTTGCTGTTTGATATGGAAAAAAATTGAATTCAAATTGTCCAGACAACTCAATGATATGCGATCTGAAATTTAAGTTTCTGTTTTGGCTGTAGAAGTCATCAGCCTTACTATCATCGGCTTTCACATGCCCATACAATAAACCAGCTTTGAATGCCCAGTGATTACTGTAGGAGCGTCGATAAATTGCACTGATTCCAGGCTCTAAAAAACGAGTATCATACATATTTTTATCCAAATCTCCTCTGTAGCCCATCACACCTACCATAATTCCAAGTTCTCTTGATTGAGAGTGGGAAATGAAAGGGAATGCCAGAATAATAAGGAAGAGGGAGACTATTGGCCTCATGTTGTTTTTCAAAACGTGAATTTGATTTGAGTATTGTTGAGTTTATCCATTCAACAAACAGTACTTCTCCTTGCTATTAGAAGATAGGGAAGTTAGTACGACCAGTACGAATCTTATAATGCAAACTGATAATCGCAAACATATAAGCATCTTTATCACGAGGATCTCCACGCTGTTGACCTACGGCGGTAGATTCAGCAAAAGGATTAGGATTTGAAAAATATTCTGCAATAGGACCATTTGCTTGACTAATAGCATCTGGATCATAGTACGTTTTACTTACATCATCAATATAATCAGTAAATGTTTTTCGAAGTCCGAATTCAAATCCTACACCCCAACGACGGTTGAAGAAATAACGACCACCTATTCCGAATGGGATACAAATTTGAGTTCTTTTATATTTATCACGCGCCGGTGAAATTCCTTGCCCTTCAGTACCTAAAGGTTGAAGTTCGTACCATTTATCGTTCACTTCACCTTTTGGATTAAAGTGAAAAACACCAATTCCGATAAATCCATAAAGTGATCCTTCAAAGGTATTAGAACGACGAACTCCTCTCAAGCGATAAATTCCACCTTCTTTTTGACTTAGAAGAGCAGCTTCAAAATTTACGTTGAACTCGTAAATATTCGATTTGAAATTCATTCCTCTAGTACTTCTAAAATATTCCTTAGTTAATTTATCATCTCCCTTAACATGACCATATGTTAAGTGAGAATGAATGGATAAAGCAGGACTTAATTTATAACGCATCCCAACTGTAAGTGCGGGTCGAGTTAAGCTCAATTCTAAATCTTTGAAGCCATTGGTTCCAATAGCATTTGCACCTCCTAGGTCACCTAAGAAATTACTGGCACCAATACCAAAACTCCATTCGTAACGATATGCTTTCCAACGTGCACGCAATCTTTGTGCTTCGCTCATGGAGCTAAACAGAATCAGGAACGTAAAGCAAAGTAGTATGTGTTTCTTCATAAGAATATTTAAGGCCTTGCACAAAAGTAATATTTTCCACTAAATATAAGGGTGTAAATTTTCACGATTTGGCGAGTAGTTTAGTTTCTAGTGTCGAGACCCCAGTTTAATTTTTTTCTAAGGGTGTTTAAAAAGTTAGTGGTTCCGAGTCGAACTAGGCTCATGGTGAAGTCTTCTCTTCTGACTGCCAATGAGATAGCTGAGTCGATGGTAACCGATCGGGAGTCGAGGGAAGCCAAAAAGTACTGACTTCGGCCTTCCACCTCCAATGAGATCACATTTTTATCGGAGACCACAATTGGGCGAACATTTAGGTTGTGAGGAGCGATGGGGGTGATTACAAAGTTACCGGAATAGGGCGCAACGATGGGGCCGCCGCAACTTAATGAATATCCGGTCGAACCGGTGGGCGTTGCAATGATCAACCCATCAGCCCAATAAGAATTTAAATATTCACCATTGAGGTAAGTGTTGATGGTGATCATGCTCGAACTGTCCTTTTTGTGGATGGTCAATTCGTTGAGAGCATAATTCACTCCGCCAAATAAATTTCGGTTCGATTCTAATCTCAACAAGCTTCTTTTATCGATGGTATAATGACCTTTCATCAGCGCTTCCAATGCTCCCGAAATATCTTCGGTACCTACGCCCGTTAAAAAGCCTAATCGTCCTAAGTTAATTCCCATCACGGGAATATTGCTGTCTTGTACTAAGGTTAATGTATCCAAAATAGTCCCATCTCCCCCTAAACTTAATAAAAAGTCAATTTGTCCTCTTATTTCAGAGCCGGAATTAAAAGGAGTATTGGGTGGAATATCGCTGCCCAAGGGTTTAATGCGATGCAAAAAAGGTTGATAAATATAGAGTTCGCACTGATGCCTTTGTAATTCCTTCAATAATTCGCGAATCAACGGAAAATTTTCGGTGTCGACTTGGCGAGCATATAAGGCTATCTTCATTGATACGAAAATAGGTAGGATTTTTATATTAATGAAAGGAATTTGAAAATTTGAAAATTTGAAGATGGAAAATTGTCGAAAATGGTATGGTAGGAAACTGATTTACCGAGAACTTCTGAAATTTTATTTCTAATTGATAGCAGATTGTAAGGTCTATCTAAAATACAGCGCCCACTCTAAAATACAAACCGGTATCACCAATTTTATTGAGTGCATATTCAAATCTCATCACGATGTCGTAATAAGTAATCACATCTAAGCTTACACCATAGCCCAACTGCCATTCATTGCTTAAAGAATTTCGGTATCCGAATTGTTTATCGTTAACATAACCTGCATCAAAAAAAGCATTGAGGTAAGCAGAGATAGGAAACTTTTTAAATTTTTCGGATTTTAAAAAAGAGAACTGATATATTTTTACAGGAATTAAATTGTATTTGAGGTTCGAGCGGAAAAGTGCGAAGTCTTGTCCGTTGAGTACGTATAAATCATATCCTCTGATGTAATCAAATCCATATCCTAAAGCACGTTGATTGAAGAACGGTCCGCCTTCGCGTTGCATGATTCTACCTTTGAGTGCGAAAGAAGAAAACCATCTTTTTGAAAAAGGTAAATATTTTCGAACACCCATTGAGATAGCAATTAAATCAGGCTCATTCTTTAAAAATTTCAAGCCTACTTTACTTACTTCTAGCTCGTATAAATAACCATTTAATGCATAAGGTTGGTAGTCGCGTGTGTCGTGACGATAGTTCCACGATAAAGCTAAATGCTGTTGTTGCGTAGACCCATCAACAAAGTATTTATCGTTTAATTTTAGAATGGTATCTTCAACGGATGAAATGCGGTAATCAAGTGTTGTATTATAATAATCATATAAACCTTGTCGCTTAGTTAGACGGACATAAGCTTGCATTTCCTCTCTTACAAAACGATCGGGATCTTTGTAGAATTGAATTTTATTGTTGAGTGTATTGTAAGCAACTTCTTTTACACTGGTCACGTAAAATCCAGCGCTGAGACCTACATTTAATTTTTTGTTGATGTAGGGAATCGTATAAAAAATACCGAAACGTTTGGTGTAACCAAATAGCATTTGCAATTGTGCAATATCATCTCTTCCGGTTAAATTTTCTTGTCGCAAAAACATTCCATAATTCGTTCGACTAAAATCCTTTGTTTGCCACCACTCACTAATATTTCGATCGGCGATTTCAAAAACAGGAGAGGGCCAGAGGTACCATCTTTCAGTAAGATTAATATGTACCACTACCGTATTCCCCAACCCTTGGAAGTAACGAATCTCCACAAAATTGAAGAGCGCGGTATTCATTAAATTTTGTCGGGTGCGTTCAATCGCCGATTCAAGAATATAGGGAGCTAATGTATCGCCTTTATGAAAAGTAAGTTCGCGTTGAACAATATAGGAACGGGTCTTTTTATTTCCCGTAATAATAATTTGATCGATGATGGATGTTTGCAGCTGGAGACTATCGCTTAAAACTTGTGCATGAAGATGGGGTGCATACATCAGCAGCAAGAGCAAGAGAATCCTTAGTTTCATTGTCACGAAGAAAATGATTTAAACAGTTCCGATGCTTAGGGGATCGAAAAAGTATCCACTTAGATATTAAGATAATTCATCAGCGACTCGAAACGATTTTTTAAATCTTCGGAATGTTCGCTTTGATGGTAGGAAGCGATGATATGATAATCGAGACGGTAAAAGGCAGCTAACATACGGCTCAAATCAACTTTATCTACTTTCAAGGTTAATTCAATTTTAGAAGGATCGTTTCCGGTAGTCACGTTAGCACTTAGAATATGAGCACCATCCGACTCAACAATTTGTGCAATATGCGACATCGAATAATCGGATAAAGCCAATTCAATGACGATAATTCCACCGGGAGTATAGACAGATTGGCTAGCGGCGAAATAGGAAACGAGGTCGTTCACTGTCACCAAACCTAAATAATCATTCTCTGTAGTGAGTACAGGAACCAGATCCAATTTGTGAAGCGAGGCAACTTTTGTTAAATCGTAAACGTGTTGGTTATCATAAACGAAAACTTTATGATACTTGATATTAGCATCTTCTAGGCTAGTATTGGCAAAAGCAGGATTATTTACGTCTAATTTATAAACAAGACCTAAATATTCGCGGCCTTTAATTACAGGTAAAGCATTGACTCTTAGCTCTTCCATCCAAGTTACTGCGCGCTTACAAGAATCGCCAGGCTTTAGTGGAGGTACATTATCAGATATTAATCGAGCAGCGAACATGCTTAAGTTTCCTGATGTAACGGTTTCTGTGTCTTTCAAGTTCGGCGCAAACATAAGAAGATCTTTCATTTTATTTTCGTTTTATGTACCCATCTGGATGAATAAACAAAATATTGAGGAGTTTAGTTCATCCATTACAAAAGACCGTGCCGAAACTACATAATTTGCTTAGAACTTCTTAATCTTGCAGGGTCGTGACGAAGCTAAGTGTAAATATTAACAAAATCGCTACTCTGCGGAACGCAAGAGGAGGAAATATGCCTGATTTAATAAAGGCTGCTATAGATATTCAAAATTTTGGGGCCGATGGGATTACGATCCATCCAAGACCCGACGAAAGACATATTCGTTATCAAGATGTATATGACCTGAAAAAGGTCATTACAACAGAGTATAACATTGAAGGCTATCCTTCTATGGATTTTATGAAGTTGGTGGATGATGTTCGACCTGAGCAAGTAACCTTAGTTCCCGACCCTCCCGGTGTGCTAACGAGTAATGCAGGTTGGGATATGATTGCAAATGCTTCTTTCTTGAAAGATGTAGTTTCCTATTTCAAATCCATCCATTGTAGAGTCAGTTTATTTGTGGATCCAAGTCCGATGATTGTGGAGGCAGCATGTCATACTGGCACAGATAGAATCGAATTATATACCGAAGCCTATGCCAGTGGATTTGCCGAAGATCCATCAGAAGCGATACGTTCTTATATAGAAGCTGCACAAAAAGCAAGTGAAGTAGGCTTGGGAATCAATGCCGGACACGACCTAAATCTCGAAAACCTTGCATATTTCAGAAGGATGGTTCCGAACCTTCTAGAAGTAAGTATTGGCCATGCATTGATTAGTGATGCTTTGTATTTTGGGTTGGAGGAAACGGTTGGTTTATATAAGATTCAGTTACTATAAGCTGAAGGCTTCGTAATTCAACTTTAAGCTGCAAGCCTCAAGCTGCAAGCTGCAAGTTTGCTTCATGTTATCAAGTATCAAGTATCAAGTATCTTGTATCGAGCATCGAGCATCGAGCATCGAGTGTCGCTCTTAAAACCCATCATCTACAGGTTCCCAGAGTTCGATTTTGTTGCCGTCGGGGTCCATGATCCAAGCGAACTTTCCGTAAGAGTAGGAGTCCATGTTTCCTATTTGTTCAACCCCTTCTTGCTTTAACAAAATTAAAAGCTCTTCTAGATTTTCCACTCTGAAATTAATCATGAAAGGGGAGGTTGATGGGTTGAGGTAATCGGTATCATTATTAAAAATGGAAAATTCAGTTCTGCCTTTTTCTGGTTCGACTGCGTCTTTCCAAAGAAAAGAATGATAGCCTGCGCCTAACATAGAAAGGCCAAGGTGTTTGTCGTACCAAGCTTGTAGTTTTTTTGGATCAGGGGATTTGAAGAAGATGCCGCCGATTCCGATTACGCGTTTTTTCATTTGATTTTTTTCTATTGTAGAATTAATTTTATTTAAGAGGATAAATGTGTAGTGTTTCTTAATACTTTTTTAGTTGGTAAATGAAAATAAATTTTAAGTAATAAAGTTATTAAGTCGGATAATTAGTACTTAACAAATGGAACACGGATGACACAGATTAATAAGATAAACACGGATTTTTTCTTCTGCGTTTCTGGATTTCGATTTAATATTGTTTTATATGAAGTCAGGAAAGATATTAAGGTAACTAGAGATTAGGCTGAATTTCTTTAAACTCCCTCTCCTTTGGAGAGGGCAGGGGAGAGGCTTTGACTTTAATTTGACTATCATCTTTTATCATTTCGAGCAGTAATAGCTGAGTAATTATTCACTAACGATATTTTTTATGTTGTCGAATTTAGTTTCCAATTGCTGATGTTCCTTTATTTTAACTGGATGTTCTTTGATTTGTTTTTGAAGATAATTGATTCGCTCTTTGGAAACAGGATGCGAACTCATCCATTCGGGGATATCGATGTCATGTTCTTTTTCTAACATCTTAAAAAGATCAATCATGCCTTGAGGATTGATGTTATGGGTGCGCAATAAAGCAAGTCCACTTAAGTCGGCTTCTTTTTCGAATTTGCGCGAGTAACTTAAGGTGTGAAACTGATGCGCATTGTCGATGAAAATAGTCATCAATCCATTTACATCATTAAGGACAAGCGTCAGTAATAAATAACCCGAAACATTTCGACTTAATAGTCGCATGCCGTGTCGATGCTCGACGTGAGATATTTCATGAGAGAGCACGCCAGCTAATTCTTCAAAGCGATTCATTTTTTTTAGAATTCCGGTATTGATGATGATGCTGCCATCGGGCAAGGCAAAGGCATTTACAAGATCGTCGTTCATAACGGTGATGTGGTACCGTGAATCTAATTCGGGAGCCATTGTGTGGAGAAAAGAATTCAACTGTAAACTTAATGTTGAATCTTCATTGTCTGTAAAGTCAGGGCTTTCACTTACCGTTTTTCCAATTTGATCATCAACACTTCTTGGAATTAGATCCACCGCTTTTTCGGCGAGGAAAGGGATAACAAAGAAATAGATGGCAGCGCACAATGACAGCACAGAAGCCGCTAATAAAAGATGAAATGCAGTGCCCGCATGAAGAATCCGATAATACCAGTTCTCCTTAGAACTTGATTTATTAAAGTGAAAAAATGCATCAATAAAAACAGCATCTTTAATTTCAATGATACGACTGTTGGTGTTTTTTATCGATAAAATCAAATATGATTTTTCTCTCCGTTTGATGGTTAACTCTGAAAAAGGAAGATGTAAAACACCTTCCTCTTCCATGGTTAATATTAATCCGGAATTGGTTTTGTTAATGGAACACTCCGCATTAAATGGTTTTGTAATAACACCATTGTAATACTTAACCTCTGTAACAAATTCGGACATCGTTTGAGTCTAATTAGAGTCTGTCTATAATGTTAGTGTTTGGATCATAATGTTCGAGTTCGAGGCTTTCGCAGTCTTGAAAACCAAAGAGTTTACAACTGTAAATGACTGTTTTCAAGACAAGAGTAACGACGAAGCGGACATTATGGACAGACATAAATTAAACTACAAATCCTAAATCTAGCATATCCGACATATCCTCTCCGGTAGCGTCGGTGTACTCTTTTTCGGTTTGTACCAATTGTTCGGTGTCTATATTACCTACGATTTCAATCTTCGAAAAAATAAATTTGAGTGATCGAGTGAGTACCCATGGGTAGGCAATTCCTAAGGTGAAAATCAGCATCAACAAATTCACGACAATCAATCCAAAGAAATCGCCACCTGAAGCGGTCGACTTTAATCGAATCTTATCATCTTTATGATGCAAGGAAAGATTGTCGATATAATATTGAAACAAACTTTTCTGCCACCAAAACATATAAATTCCTAATGTGATTAGTGTTAAAAAATATCCTTTCAGGTTCAGTACAAAATATTCGCCACCGTTCCCTTTGTATTTAAACTCGGCACTTCCGAAACGGACATTACTCAATACGTATTTACGAATATTAATGGCCATCCATGCGCCATAAATCCCCAGTGAAATAATCGTAAAAAACATTTCCTTAAAGAAGAGCATCATAAATTCCTTTCGATCACCTCTGTAGCCAAATCGAATTCCTCTCCAGCTGGTTCTCGACATCCGGTATTTATAACTTCCATGAATAGCTAATGGAATAATAAGTATAAATCCACCCAGATACCAGATAAATCCTAGGATCATCATCTGCATATTCATCAATATTATAAATCCAATGATGATGATTGCTAAGAAGAGAATCGCTTTGATAAATCCTTTGAACATCTCCTTTCCGGTGCCATGAAATTCGAACCGACTTTCATCAAAAGAAGTAGAACCATACAAGTATTGCAATTCTTTGGCTTTTGCCCATGGATAATATAATCCGAGGGTGAAAATTTTCAATATCATATTAATAATAGCAATGCCAAAGTAAGTACTTCCTGTACCTACAAAAGTAAACGGATACACTCGCTCCGGGTTGCTGTGAAGTGATTTTTGTTCGATGATTTCCATAAATTGAGGATTAGATTTATGGAACTAAAATAGTCTTTTTTTGACAACAAAGTCGAGATGGGCAAATACTGCGTAGTTCATTTCATAGGTGACATTACATAATAGATCCCGTAATGACTTTGATGTCTTTATGTTGCCTAACCTACGCAGTACACAGTAACAAATGCCGCAACTTGTTTTTCTTTTAAAAATAATTATGAAATAGGCTTAATATAAGCTTCTGGTTCTGATTGTGTTTTTTACTAGCTTCAATTCAGTCATTACTTTCGGCCCCGATTTCTTGTCGATATCTAAAACGACATAACCAATTTCTTCGTTGGTTTTTAAATATTGTCCAATGATATTTACTTTCATGTTGGAGAGTACGCCATTAATTTGAGATAAAACACCAGGTACATTGGAGTGAATGTGTAATATACGATGTGCATTATTCATCACAGGCAAACTAATTTCAGGAATGGTTAATGAACCTGAGCTACTACCATTCTCAATAAATGCAACGAGTTTATCCGCAACATCTAATCCGATGGCTTCTTGTGCTTCTACCGTGCTTCCACCAATATGTGGAGTGAGAATAACATTATTTAGTCCTTGCAAAGGAGAGGCAAAAACATCTTTATTGTCTTTGGGTTCTTCTGGAAAAACATCCACCGCTAATCCACCTAAATGTCTTTTTTCAATGGCCTCTTTCACTGCCCACACATCCATCACATCACCACGACTCAAATTAATAAGCACAGCTCCAGGCTTCATCTTTTTTAATCGAGTGGAGTTAATTAAATTTTTAGTTTCCACGGTTCCCGGGACATGTAAAGTAATGATGTCCGATTTTTTTAATAGATCGTCCAATGAATTACTCGACCTAGCATTTCCCAAACTCAGCTTAGAAGTTACATCATAGAACATTACTTTCATCCCTAAAGCTTCGGCCATTACAGAAACTTGAGAGCCAATATGTCCGTATCCAACAATACCTAATGTTTTTCCTCTCACCTCATAACAATCCTTACTTTCTTTTAGCCAAAGACCGTGGTGAGCACCTTCACTTTTTTCAAAAACACGTCGCATCAACATAATACTTAATCCCAAAACCAGTTCTGCTACCGATCGCGTATTTGAAAAAGGTGAATTAAAAACCGCTATTCCTTGTCTGCGAGCGATGTCCATTTTAATTTGATTGGTACCAATGCAAAAGGCGCCAATAGCAATCAGTTTCTCTGCTTTTTTTAAAACCGCTTCCGTGATTTGAGTCTTAGAACGAATTCCTAAAATATGCACCTTTCCAATTTTCTCTAACAGTTCTTTTTCAGAGATGGATCCTTTGATGGACTCAATATCAGTGTATCCTGCTTTATTTAAAAGGGTGATGGCCGAAGGGTGAATGTTTTCTAAGAGTAGAATCTTTAATTTTTCTTTCGGATAGGAAGTTTGCATATTACAAGGTTAGTACATCTACCCAAAACATGGAGAGGAAAGGACAATAAATTTTAAACAGGTATAAGTTAGTGAAATGCCAATTTTATTGAAACAATACCAATCTACATTCTGTATATTTGTTACGCTCAATCCATACATACAATCATGACTCAAACGTTAACTCCCGGTAAAAGATTTATTACTCTTGGACAATTTATTATCGAACGACAAAGTGATTTTCCATTTGCAAAAGGTGAATTGAGTCGGCTTTTAAGAGACATTGGAATTGCGGCGAAAGTCGTAAACCGTGAAGTGAACAAAGCAGGATTAGCTGATATTTTAGGAGAATATGGTGAAACAAATGTGCAGGGCGAAGATCAAAAAAAATTGGATGTATATGCCAATGAGCAATTCATATTAGCGCTGGGTGCAGGAGGAGAGTGCATCGCGATTGCATCTGAAGAAAACGAAGACCTCATTGAAATTGATAGTAAGGTTTCAAAAGATGCTCGTTATGTGGTGTGTATTGATCCATTGGATGGGTCATCAAATATTGATGTGAATGTGAGTATTGGAACTATTTTTTCTATTTATCGTCGATCGGATGATAGTCATGGACCTACGGATGTTTCTGATTTTATGCAGAAAGGAACTGAGCAAATTGCCGCTGGGTATGTAATTTATGGATCGAGTACGATGTTGGTTTATACCACTGGCAATGGTGTTAATGGATTTACATTAGACCCTTCCATAGGAGAGTTTTGTCTTTCACATCCCGATATGAAAATTCCGAAAGACGGAGCTATCTACAGTATCAATGAAGGCAATTACCGTCATTTTCCGGAAGGCGTAAAGGATTATATCAAATATTGCCAGGAAGATGATAAAACCACCAACCGTCCGTATTCAACACGATATATTGGTTCCCTGGTTGCCGATTTTCATAGGAATATGATAAAGGGTGGCATCTATATTTACCCTTCAACAGGAAAAGCTAAGAGCGGAAAATTACGACTTCTTTATGAGTGCAACCCATTGGCTTTCATTATTGAACAAGCTGGAGGGAAAGCTTCTGATGGATTCAATCGAATAGTAGAGATACAACCCGAATCTTTACATCAACGAGTTCCTCTTTTTATTGGTTCTGCGAATATGGTGGCAAAAGCTGAGGATTTTCTCAAGAAGAGATTGTAATTATTTTTCTCTGTTGAATTAAAGTTTATTTCTTCAATTTGCTTGTAACTCACAAATGGCTAACCATGCCATGAGTCCGGTTCCAATTTGCAAAGCATTTTCTTCGATGTCGAAAGTAGGAGTATGCACGGATGAAATAATTCCACGTGCTTCGTTGCGTGTTCCTAAACGATAGAAGCAGGAGGGCGCTGTTTGGGAGAAGAAAGCAAAGTCTTCTGCTGCCATCCAAATGCTTAAATCAACTACGTTTTCTGCACCTAAATAGTCGATCGCATGTTGTTTTGCACGTGCGGTTAACGCTTCGTCGTTGTATAAAGTAGGGTATCCTTTTCTAATTTCGAATTCTAATTTTCCTCCCATCGACTCCACCAATTGATGAGCAAGATCAAGCATACGTTGATGGGCTTTTTCTCTCCACTTTTCATCCAGTGTACGAAAAGTTCCTTCAATATAAACCTCATCGGGAATAACATTCGTGGCTCCATTCGCAATTACTTTTCCAAATGAAAGTACACTCGGTAAAATTGGATTAGCTACGCGACTTACGATCTGTTGCATGGCAACAATCAAATGTGAAGTGATCAGTACAGGATCAATATTTAAATGAGGCATGGCTCCATGTCCACCTTTGCCTTTTACTTTCAAATAAAGTTCGTCAGTACTGGCCATGTAAATTCCGCTTCTAAATCCTACTTTTCCTGCAGGAATAAAAGGCATTACATGTTGACCAAACACACTGGACGGTTTTGGATTTTCCAACACCCCTTCTTTGATCATCATGGATGCTCCACCGGGAAGCTTTTCTTCGCCGGGTTGAAAAATAAGTTTGATAGTGCCTTCAAATTCTCCTTTTAAATGATTCAAGATGGAAGCAGCTCCTAAAAGAGATGAAGTATGTGCATCGTGACCGCAAGCGTGCATGACACCTTCATTCTGACTTCGGTAAGGCACATCGTTAGTTTCGGTGATGGGCAAAGCATCCATATCAGCGCGGAGTGCAATTATTTTTGAAGATGGATTTTTTCCTTCGATGAGTCCCACCAATCCAGTACCTGCAACTTTATCTTTGAATGGAATTCCGAATGCTGCTAATTTTTCTGCAACAAATTTAGAAGTGTTAAACTCCATAAAAGATAATTCAGGATGGCTATGCAAATGCCGACGAATGGCCACAATTTCTTGATGTTGTTGTGTGGCTAACTCTTGCACTTTTTTAGCTGAGATCATCTTTATTAGGAGCGTATTATTTTTTTTGAAAAGTAAAATTAGTTAGGTGGGAAGTATTTGGATTAGAAATCGAGTCCGAGGGAGAAATAGAATATTCTTTCTTGCACCACACCGTCGTCTACTCCCCAAGCCCAATCGGCGCGTAAGAAGTAGCCAAGCACTCTGCTTCGCAATCCAAATCCATATCCACCTACCACAGGTTCTACTGTTTTAGTTACAGAGATGCTGATAGGATTTCCGTTGTAATCTTTTCTAAATAACGAGTTCGATTTATCGTATGGGTTCTGTCCTGTCCAAGCTGTACCGATATCTCCGAATCCAACGATTTGGAAGTTGCGAATGAAATCAGAACGGATCGGTTTATTCACTAAGTATTGGAATATTGGAAGTCGAATTTCACTATTGATGAGCGCGAAACTATTTCCATTTCTGATGTTTTGAATAAATCCACGCATATTGGTTGCTAAAGCTTGAAAAGCATATTGCTGGGTTTGATCTATCTGAATATCGTAATTGAAATTATCTGTCGGTGTAAATGCATTGTCTGTAGAACCTAAATAGTAAATCAACTTACGAGTACCAATGGAGGTACTTGCTGCAAATCGATTCGCCCAAATAAGTTGACGATGAATCTTGAGGTAATGACGGAAGTCGGCACCGAAAACACCCAACACCGCATTCTTTTGTTCGAGTTGTTGATAGATCTCAGCAAAAACTTTGTAACGTATTCCATTGTAAAGATTCAAGCCAGTATTGATAGAGTTATCGTAAACAAATTCAGCCCGCGCCGATCCCCAATGTTGGAATTGATTTGGAATGGAGAGATTGATTAAGTCGGTACTTAAAATGGCTAATCGATCATTTCGATAAGCTACCATTCCACGCACACTTGCCAAATCGTTGAATGGCCAACGTACATTGTATTTCACTTCATGTGTATGTACTTTGTAAAGCGAAAAACTAGTGGCTTCTTCTCGCCCTTGTCTATAAAAAGAGATGGATTTATCCAGACGATTTTTTAAATTTTCATAACGTACATAATACTCATTGGAATTTAAATTTCCGCTGAGTCGAAATCCGCCAACAATACGATAATCATCAAATAAATCGTTCACGCCAATTTTAAATAGCGCGTTTAATCCTGGATAAAAATAAACAGCACCACCTGTGTAAGCTTGGTAAGTTTCATTTAATAAATTATTGTCGAGTTGGGTTAACACATAACTCGGCATAAACGATAATTCGTAGTTGCGTTGTTTTGGTAACAAATAGGACGCCGTGTCTTCCACGGGACCTTGTGCAATAATTCCAGTGGGTGTTTCACTTGAGCCAGGTTCAAACGGATCTGCTAAATTAATGGTATCAGCAGCCGGCGTTTGTACCACAGGTTTTTCTTTTTCCTTTTTATTTTTCTTGCGAGGAAAATCCGATTGAAAAACATAATTATTGATATCGATGGCAGTACTGTCGTCTACTTTTTCTGTGTTGGTAACTGTGGAGGAGCTTTCTGTAGAAATAACTTTTACAGAGGTTCCGCTCTTCGATTTTTCTTTCTTAGGAGCCGCTGCTCTGAAATTTTTATTGCGCAGACTTGTATTTTTTAAGGGTTCCGTAAGCACAGAGGAAGAGGAGGGAGCCGAATTCAAAAAGATTTGAAAGCGTGAATTCAAATGAAACAGTTCAGCGTACTTCGTTCCTTTGCTACTTAAATCATGTTGCAAAACATTTCGTTTGTAATCACTTTGTGGTTCCGATTTTACAATATAACGGTAGTGGATTACCGTATCAATATAGGCAATGGCACTGTCAAGAGTAGCGGTATATCGGTTTTTAATTCCGTTTTCATCGCTGAGGTACGAGAAATGGGAAGAATCTAATTGTATCGGTTCCGTTTCGTTGATGCCATAGGTATTGGTGAGTTTTAAAAGTTGAGCTGATTTGTTCATGTAATCATACAAGAAAACATCGCTCGACTGAGGTACTTCCAACTCATCCGCTTGGCGAATAGGAGTAGGACGCAGGGTATCTTCGGTTCGAGTTGAGCTGAAGATAATGTAACGATCGTCCATCACAAATTTAGGAGCGAGATCGTCCCAACGGTCTTTAGTAAGTTGAGTGTAGGTTTTTGTCCGCGGACTAAAACTATAAAGATCCGACTGACCTTTTTGCACTGCAGATAATACGATTTCCGAGCCAGAAGAATTATAACTGAAGTCGAGTACCTTTTCGAAGTAGAAAAATTTATTCGATTCACGTTTTGTTTTCTTGCCGAACGTATAATAATCTAACCAGAGCTTGCCTTTCTTTTCCTTGATTGCACTCAAATATTTTCCTGATGGATGCCAAGCTAAAGTAGGATAGCTTAAATCCATGGCTTGGTTCACCGATTTATATCCGCCCTTCGCAATTTTTTTTCTTTTTTTCGTGCGTACATCATACAACCAAATTTTATACTTACCCAAGTCATTGGTAACATAGGCAATTTGATTTCCATCTGGACTCACTCTCACCTGACTCAAATAACGATTTTGTTTTTTCAAAACATAAACAGGATCTCCGGTCGGTAGCTTTCGATTCTTATCATCTTCCACATAAAGATTTTGATAATACTGAATCCAATTTTTACGAACTTCTTTCAACGGCACACCCAATACATAAATAAAACCGTTTTCAATATTTCGGTTGATGCGCGTCATGTACAACAAATTCGAAACTGATGTTTTACCATACGTTTCTACAATATGATTCCAAAGCGACATGCCTGCAAATTCGGCAGCTTGTCCAGAGAGGTTATCAAAATTTCGATAATGTTTACCTAAGATAGCATCGCGCATTTTGCTATCTTCCTCAGGCGTCCATCCTTTCGAAACATAAGCAATCAATCCATTCACATACCACTCTGGTAAATTCAACAATACCGAGGCTTGCAAACGATCTTTAATACTTCCTCCATACATCAGTTGATTTATCATCACCTGTGCTACACCTGCACGAATTTGTTCACGGAAATGGCGATAATCACCATCAAAATAAATCAGAATTTTATTTCCTACAATGCGCGTTAATCCACCGGTGTTTGTATTTTGTTCTTCGCCTTCTAATCCAATATTCGTTTGCTTCAGATCTGTCAATCTATTGTAAATAATAAACTGAAAACGACCATTGATACGATAATCAAAAAGTTTTTCAATCTCGGCAATGTCAGCATCCGCTGTTCTTCCGGTGTAAACGGCAAGTTCTTGTCCGCCGAGGTAGAAATACGTATCGAAATTTTTAAAGCGATAGAATGTCCACAAAAAATCATTGTATTGAACTCTGTTCTTCCCAAAATTCATCTGCACCCCTCTTGTAAACTGAGCATTGGCTGAGGGAGCCAAGAGCATAAAGATGAGCAGATAAGTAAGTTTTCGTAAAATAGTTTTAGCCATAGAATCTAAGGGCTAAATTAGGGAATTTCATCACAAATTATTGGGAATTTATAAGGAAACGTGTGTATAAGCCTTGTATTGCGTACTTTTGACACCTCGCTGACTAAAGAAATATGTCTATTAACACCAAAGTTGCCCGCCGATCTGAAATTAAAGTGATGGTGGAGCTGAATGAAGAGAAGCAGCCCGTTGGACTTCAATGGCTTGCCCAAGATGCTGGCCTCGATGCTCAAAAACCGGCAAGTGCCATGCTTTTAGCCATTTGGGACAAAGCAGAAAAAAGTACGATGCGAATTGACTTGTGGACGCATGAGATGTCGGTTGAGGAAATGGAGTTTTTCATGTACGAGACTTTGGCGAGTATGGCTGATACCTATGAGCGTTCCACCAGCGATAGTGAAATGGCGAAAGAGATTAAAGCCTTTGCTCACCGTTTCGGAAAAGAGAAAAAAGTAATTAAATAATTTTCGTCTGTCGTTATTCCCTTTCTGTAGATGGGCGAAGCGATAAAAAAATAATCAATTAAAAAGGAGAAAATCGTGAAAGTAAAAACGGCAACATTTGTAAAAAGTTCAGGTTCGGTGGAACAGCTTCCCGAAGCCGATTTGCCCGAGTTTGCATTCATTGGACGATCCAATGTTGGAAAATCGTCACTCATTAATTTTTTAGTGAATAAAAAAGAGTTGGCGCACACTTCTGGGAGTCCTGGAAAAACACAAACCATTAATCATTTTCTCATCAACAAAACTTGGTACTTAGTCGATTTACCAGGATATGGCTATGCGAAAGTGGCGCAATCGATGCGTTCAGAGTGGGAAAAAACGTTGTACAA
>JBJXGU010000262.1:0-5553 GCA_046160245.1 Bacteroidia bacterium | reverse complement strand
AACAGGAACTCCAATTTATAATTGGTCGAATGGCGCAACTTCTGGTACTATCAATAATTTAGCTGCCGGAACTTATACCTGTACCGTTACAGATGGATCGGGATGTACAGCAGTAAAATCGGTTACTGTGAATTCTCCTACTTTATTAGAAGGGTTTACATCTGCACAAAATGCGAATTGCGGATTGAATGACGGGGCTGCATATCTATCTATTAATGGAGGCACTGCACCGTATACAATATTATGGAGTAACGGAAGTACTACTGCCAATATTTCTGGTCTTGCCCCAGGCAATTATACAGTAACAGTAACGGACGCAAATGGATGTACTTTTTCTTCATCAACTAGTGTGGGTACAAATGGAGGAAGTGCGCCTGCAACACCTGGTACAATTACCGGAAGTAAGTATAGTGTATGTCCAGGACTATCTAAAGCATATAGTTGCTCAGCTGTAAGTGGCGCAACCAATTATATTTGGACAGCACCCGCAAATGCTACAATCACTAACGGTCAAGGCACTACGAATATTACGATAAGTTATTTAGCAGGATTCACCAGCGGTAATATTACTGTTCAAGCACAAAGTAGTTGTGGAACGAGTTCAGCTAAAAGTGCTACTGTGAAAAGTGTTCCAGGTTTGCCAAAGTCTATCGTTGGTGGAGTTAAGAATTTATGCAACTCTGTTGTAAATTATTCTGTTCCTGCCTCTACAACAGGAGGAACATCACATACATGGTATGTTCCTGCTTCAGCAACAATTCTGAATGGACAAGGAACAACTTCAATTAATGTTCAATGGTCAAACACAAGCGTTACAGGTGCTAGTATATGTGTTGAAGCAACCAATGCTTGTGGCGCAAGTCCATTGCGTTGTTTGAACGGTTTGACAACGA
Source organism: Bacteroidia bacterium (assembly GCA_046160245.1). Lineage (GTDB taxonomy): Bacteria > Bacteroidota > Bacteroidia > AKYH767-A > OLB10 > JAJTFW01. The sequence continues at coordinate 4,660 of JBJXGU010000262.1, read as the reverse complement.
ATCCCTCTCGTCCGGCTTTAATCAGTGGTCCTACTAGTGTTTGTGCCAACCAAACAAACATTTCTTATTCTGTGGTTTCAGAACCTGGTGTAAATTATACTTGGACGGTGCCAGCAGGAGCAAGTGTTGTAAGTGGACAAGGTACAAGTGCAGTAAGCATAAATTGGGCGACGACCACTGGATTATTAGGAGTAACAGCGTCTAATCCATGTGGATCTGCTCAAAAACGCAGCATGACGGTTTCGGTAGTTTGTCGTTTATCAGATGTACAAGCGAATAATGTACAATTACTTCCTAATCCAAGTTCAGGAAAAGCTACGTTGAATCTGGGTGTTGATCCAGGTAACTATCAAGTAACTATTTCAGATATTCTTGGTCGCGAAATTTTACGGAAGAATGGTTCGAATGATCAGTTTGAAATTGATTTACTAAACCGAGCAAAAGGTTTATATCTTGTTGCGGTTCGTTTTGATGATGGAACGCAAAAGGTAGTACGAATGATTGTCGAATAAGAGTTTGATAATTATAATAATTCAAAAGCCTAGGGTTTAAACCCTAGGCTTTTGAATTTAACCTCTATGCTTTTGAATGGATTTACCTTTCCGAATACGACTGATACCGAGCTTTAATATACACAGCCAATTCATATTGCGTCAGTGCTTTTAACAGGAAATCGTTTAATCCTAGATATTCAATAAAAGCATTGTATTCGTTGTAACGTAAATTAATGAGTCCTGCTTTTGAATAGTTGCCAAGAACTTCACGCATGAGTTCACGTCTTCGATCTTCATTCATCATCTCGGCAACTTTCCTTTTGCTACGTTCCTTCCGAGAAAATTCCTGGTAAAGTGCAGTGATTGGACTCTGCCATGCTGAGACTCCACTTAACCGATAATCTTTAGAATTGTATCCAAGCTTTTGAATGTCTTGTTCAATTCGATTTAAATCGCGCGGTGCAAAAATAGTGGCTTCATTTAAAGTGATGGAAATTTTCTTTAGCGGAGCAATAATTCGATAAATATCTTTTAAGGTAGAATCGTTAAAACAAAATTTATAGGATCCATACCCGAATGCAGTGATCACCAAAGTGTCGGTTTTATTCATTTGGATGGTAAAGCTATTGTCCGGATTTGCAAAAATTCCTTGTTGTGTTCTTAAATTAATTACCATCACTTGCTCTAATAGTAACCCGGGAAAATCCTTGTCCATTGCTTTTCCGGTAACAATAATATTTTGTTGCGCTTGAGCAAACGAAAAGCTAAAAAAGGAAAAAATCATCAAAAAGAATAGCGAGTAAGAAGATCGTTTTTTCTTACTCGCCATCACTAAATATTTTTTATTTGATAAATTCATTAAAAGACTACATCGATCTTTAACTCTTCTTTCCCTCTTAAAATTCCTACGGTTGCAGCTTGTCCCTTTTCAAATTTTCCAAGTGCTTTCATATAACTCATCATGTCTTGCACCTTTAAATCGCCAATAGAAATTACAATATCTCCTGCTTTTAATCCGGCTTTAGCGGCTGGCTTTCCATCACTCACACCATCGATGCGCATTCCGGCACCTTCAAAAGCATAGTCAGGAACAACACCCAAGGTAACTTTAAACCTTGGACTCTCTTCGCTGTCTTCTTCCTTCGTCTTCACAAAATTTAATTTTCCCTTATCATCTAGTTTTTGAATAAGCGAGATCATGTAATTTAATATATTGAGTTCACCGTTATAGTTGATGAGCTCTTCGTCATCGGAAGGCTTATGATAATCATTATGTGTTCCACTAAAAAAATGCAGCACTGGAATATTCTTCAAATAAAATGATGTGTGATCAGAAGGACCTACTCCTGATTCTGTCGTTTTCACTTTAAAGTATTCATGATTAATATAATTCATCGTAATTTTCCAAGCATCGGAGGTTCCTACACCACTAACGATCAAAGTAGGATCTTCAGTCTTCAATCGACCAATCATATCCATGTTTAACATGTAATTAACTTTTAACAAATCGATACTTGGATTTTTAGCAAAGTATCCAGAGCCCAAAAGTCCTTTTTCTTCACCTGAAAACGCCATGAATAAATAATTATTGCTCTTCGGTCCGTTCGCTTTGATGTAACGAGCTAGTTCAATCACACCGGCAACTCCACTCGCATTGTCGTCAGCACCATTATGAATGGCGGGTTCTCCTCTGTACAAGGATTCATCTCCACCATGACCTAAGTGATCGTAATGAGCACCTATAACAATAGTGTTCTCGGCTTTATTATCAAGATATCCTAACACATTATTTCCGGTGGCTTCTTCTTTGATGATCTCAGCAGTCATGTCTACATCAAATTCCATATCACTATGTAAAATGACAGACTTACCTGAAATCAGATACATTACCGGGATAGTACATGGTGTTACTTTTATTTTAGAATTCAAAACGGGTTCTTTCATATCCTTATCGGAAGTATAAAAAATAATCCCGATTGCTCCTTTAGCGATAGCAGAATCAATTCTTGTTCTTAAATCTGCATAGGCTGCAAATTTAGAGTGAGGTCCGCCTTTATCCGGAGTGGATGCGTCGAGAACAAATATTTTTCCCTTTAAATTATCTTTCCGATTATAGTCATCATGATTTAATGGCGCTGCGGATATTCCAAACCCTACTAAAATCGCTTTTCCTTTAGCAGAAGCATTTGCTGAATAGGCCAATGGATAGGAAACATTACCTGTTTCAATTTCTAAGTCGCGAATTTTCAGTTTTGTTTTTGGACCCACTTTTAAGCTCTTCGTAAAGGTGAAGGGTTGTAAAAATCCTTTTTCACCTTTAGCAACTAAACCAATTTCATTAAATTGTTTGATAATATAAATACTGGATAATTTCTCCCCTTTAGTTCCCGGCTCACGTCCTCCGTACTCGTCGGAAGCTAATGTGGAAATATGCGCCTTAAGAAGGGGTTTGATTTTTACAGAATCAAGTTGAGCAAATGCATCATTGTTTATTAAACAAATTAGCACTGTAAAGAATAATATAGTTTTGCTGTTTTTCATTTTAATTATTTCCTCATTTATTTTTTTCAATAAACTAACTCGCTTAACTTACATCCAACACCTGTCCCACAGAACTGCGGGATCCAACAACCAACTCAGAAGGACTTAGCGTTGCTGCGACTTCAGGGCTTAGTATCTCCTATGTGAACTTTTAAATTCTCAAATTCACCTCGCGAGGCTTTACGTTCACCAACTCACCAACTCACCAACTCACCAACTCACCAATCCACCAATTTGCCAACTCACCAATTTGCCTCCCGATAGCTATCGGGATCACCAACTTACCCAATCCACTGCCTCACATCATCAAGACTCGGCATCGCTACTTCTAACTTCAATTTTTTCCGCATGCCCCCTAAATCGTTGAAGAGCTTATTGGGATTAACGGCTTTTAATTGTTCTTTATTCTGTATGCCCATCTTTCGAAGTACATCATCCCAAGGAGCAGGTACTCCTTCCAATTCCTCCATTTCTAGATCTAGTGATGTGTTCACCATTTCAGGTCGCATTTGTGGGAAGAACAACACATCTTGAATGGAATTGGAATTGGTCATGATCATACTAAGTCTATCAATTCCTATTCCTAATCCTGCCGTTGGTGGCATCCCGTATTCGATGGCGCGCAAGAAGTCTTCGTCAAGTTGCATCGCTTCTTCGTCACCACGTTTTCCCAATTCTAGTTGCTCTTCAAAGCGAGCGCGTTGATCGATGGGATCGTTTAACTCAGAGAAAGCATTGCAGATTTCTTTTCCGTTGCAGATGGCTTCAAAGCGTTCCACTAATCCTTCTTTGCTTCGGTGTTTCTTAGCAAGCGGACTCATCTCCACCGGATAATCCGTGATGAAGGTAGGTTGTATTAATTTTGATTCGCAATGCTCGCCAAAAATTTCATCAATCAATTTTCCGCGACCCATGGTTTCATCCACTTTAACTTTTAATTGAATCGCGGCGGCACGCATTTCTTCTTCACTCATCTCCGAAATATCAACACCCGTAAAATGTTGTATGGCTTCATACATGGTATAGCGCTTCCACGGTCGTGCAAAGTTAATAACGTTGTCGCCTACCCGTACTTCGGTAGTTCCGTGTAAGTCCATCGCTACTTTTTCTACCATCTCCTCCACCAATTCCATCATCCAGTAATAATCTTTGTAAGCCACGTATAATTCTACTTGCGTAAATTCTGGATTGTGAAAACGCGACATACCCTCGTTGCGAAAATCTTTTGCAAACTCAAAAACACCTTCATAGCCACCTACAATTAGTCGCTTTAAATAAAGTTCGTTGGCAATACGTAAATACAACGTCATATCAAGTGTGTTGTGATGGGTCTTGAACGGACGCGCTGCTGCACCTCCGTAAAGCGGTTGCAGGATAGGTGTTTCTACTTCTAAGTAACCGTTGCCACCTAAATATTGTCGAATGGAATTCACAAGTTGTGTTCGCTTGATGAAAGTTTCGCGCACATGCGGATTCACAATCATATCAACATAACGTTGACGATATCTTGTTTCCGGATCTGAAAACGCATCATACACTTCACCGTCTTTTTCTTTTACAATGGGTAAGGGGCGAAGCGATTTCGTTAAGATTATAAATTCATGTACATGAACTGAAGTTTCTCC
>JBJXGU010000261.1:0-2982 GCA_046160245.1 Bacteroidia bacterium | reverse complement strand
GGATGGGCGTAATTGCATTTTCAAGCAACACTCTTTTCCATCCTCCTAAATTGGGCTGCGTCCAGTCACCATAAATTCTTTTAAAAGTAGGCGTACCATACTTTGCAATCTCCTCCATCATTTCTTTGATATTGGTGGAGGGAATATTGTCAGCATCGATTAAAACGGCAATGCGGACTTCTTTATTTTCTTTCATTTTTTTATTCTTTTAATAGCAAACTAATATTTTCTTAGTTTGACGAATCTATTTTTTAGTCGGTCTACTTTAATTATTAATAAGCATGTTTACCTACAGACCAACCTTTTTCTTTTAAAAATTTTTCTCCCGATTCTACGGCTCCAGTTTCCATTTGTGTTCCCATGGAATCGTTCCAGCGATTTAAAAATCCGAAGAGTGCAACTACTCCTAAAATTTCTACGATTTCTCCTTCATCCCAATGTTTACGAAGTGTATTTGCAATTTCATCAGTTACTGCATTTGGAATTACAGAGGCGGCAATTGCAAAATCCAATGCTGCTCTTTCGGCATCCGAAAAAGAAGGATGTTTTTTATATTCCCAAATATTTTCCAATTGATTCACTTCTGCACCGTAACGCTCAGCAGCACGAATCGTATGCGCTTGACAATAATTACAACCTGCAGTGAAACTACTGATGTATCCAATTAATCGTTTCAATGCACTCGTCACGCGTCCTTTGTTTTCCATCACCGCTTTATTCAATTCAATAAACGAAGTTGCAATGATTGGTCGGTGATGCATAGTCATTACACTGTTGGGACAAAAGCCTAACGTTTCATTATAAAATGCAATTAGCTTTTGAAGTTCTGGATCATTTACACTCGACTTCGGATGGACTAATGGTTGTTTCATTTTTTTTGCAAATTTTAGTCTAAAGTATAGAATACTTCGGAATTGAAAAGCGACTTGGTGATTAAAATCGATGGTTGAAAATAAAATGAAACTCAAAAGAAGAAATAGAAAAGGACAAGGAGGGAAAGCAAAAAAATATTAATTACGAATTATTTTTACTTGAGTTGCAGCCGGACCTTTTGGACCCATCATTACTTCAAAAGTCACGAGATTATTTTCTTTAATAGCTTCTAACAAATTGTTCGCATGAACGAAAATACTTTCTTGTGATTCACTGTCTTTAATAAAACCAAAACCTTTTGCATCATTGTAAAAACTAACTACTCCTTTGCGAATAGGATCATCTGATAGGGTATCATCACGTTTTGGAATTCCAATGGTGATGGATTCAGCGGAGACAACGGTTTTCTTGGTAGGATCGGGAGGGGTAGAAGTAAGCATTCCGTTTTCATCAACATAAGCCATCATATCTTCCAGACTACTTGACTTAGGATTGTCTTTCTTCGCTTCCTTTTTCTGCGCTTTCTCTTTCCGCTTCTTATCTTTTTTACTTCTTACTTCCTTCTTATTAAAGGATTCTTGTGATCTACCCATTTTTATTTTTAGAAATTGTGTTTTATGTTTCTACTAACAAAAAAGCCTATCACTTGTGACAGGCTTTTTCTTACAAGAAAGTTAAATTGTAAATATTAAACTACCTTTACATTTACCGCGTTCAAGCCTTTTTTGCCTTCTTTCAGATCGAATTCAACTGCATCACCTTCTCTGATCTCGTCGATCAATCCAGAAATGTGTACAAAGTGTTCTTTGTTGTTGCCTTCTTCGCAGATGAAACCAAAGCCTTTAGCTTCATTGAAGAATTTTACTGTTCCTTTACTCATGTTAATTAATTTTTGTTTTAAATATAGGTGGCAAAGTTAAGTATTAAATCAGTGCAATGGTAAAATATCTTTGTTTTCAACGTTTTTTTAAGAAATACTTTCTCTTTCAAGTTTCGATTTTGGCAGATTATTGAAGTCCTGCGCCAAGAAAGTTGACTAAACAGAAGAAGGATAAATCCAACTTATTTTTATAAACTGCATTTAATCAATAGTTTATATATTGAAATTTGCAGACTTCAAAACTTCTGGGGATCGAATTTTTCCAAATCTCTTTTTCGGAACCATCTTAAATCTCTTCTGAAAATAATTGTTAATAACGTTGAAAAGTGATGATAATAAAGGGGCTTTTCGACCAAAAGGTTAAACAAGGGAGGAAATGAAGAGTAGTTGAATAAGGTCTATTTGGATTCTATGGACGAAAAAGACTTGTTTTCTTTATCCAGCCTTCGTTTTTTGATGTTGATTCGAAATGAATAAAACACCGGTCTTCTTTAATAGCATCTATAAATATTACGACTGGCTTTTTGGTTTTTTGGATTCCGTACTACGACTATTTATGAATGCATGAAACGTCAACAAATTATTTTCGAAGTGAAAAATTTATCCTTCATCCGTTTTAGAGGAATCAGAAACGAGCGATAAAAGCTCCTCCAATTCGGGTTGAGATAAATCTCTCCATTTACCAATAGACATATCCATTTTGATATTCATGATTCGGATCCTTTTTAGCTTGGTTACTTCAAATCCCAAGTATTCACACATGCGTCGAATTTGTCGGTTGAGACCTTGTGTTAATATAATGCGAAAAGTGAATCTTCCTGTTTGTTCTATAACACATTTTTTGGTGATGGTGTCAAGGATCGGAACACCACTCGACATTTTTTGAATAAACGCATCTGTAATAGCTCTGTCAACGGTTACTAAATATTCTTTCTCATGATTATTTTTTGAACGTAAAATTTTGTTGACGATATCTCCATCGCTGGTGAGAAAGATGAGACCTTCACTGGGTTTATCCAATCGTCCAATGGGAAAGATTCGCTGTGGATGGGCGATGTAATCAATGATGTTGTCGCGTTCCGATTTTACATCTGTTGTACAAACAATTCCTACGGGTTTGTTGAAAGCAATGTAAACATGTTTTTCTAAAGGAGCACTTACTAATTTACCATCCACACGAATTTCATCTCCCGGAATCATCTTCGTTCCCATCTCTGGAACTTTTCCGT
>JBJXGU010000260.1:0-14497 GCA_046160245.1 Bacteroidia bacterium | reverse complement strand
TAATTCTAGACTTCTTAGCGAAAATTTACTACATCACGCATTTGGTTTTTGGCCGGGACAACGAAACCCTTCGGAACGGCAAACAAATAAAGCAACATGTATATCGTCGCCACCTCGAAATACCCATCCCACATTCTGTAAAGATTGCGTCCTGAATTCATCAAAGATGTAATTCATTTTTACAGTGAAAACAACTAACCAAACGAGAATTGGCATTAATGGAAGTTTTAACACCCCAATTAAAAACTAGTACAGGGCAGAAAAAATCAGGCGTATAAGAACAAGAGTATTTTCTTATTAGAGCTTAGCCCTGTCATCTTCGTAAAATCGAAAACAAATAACTAATTAAAGGGGCGTAGCCCTATAATCTTCGTAAAATCGAAACAGATAATCAATCAACGGGGCGTAGCCCTATAATCTTCGTAAAATCGAAAACAAATAACCAATTAAAGGGGCGTAGCCCTAACATAAGAAAACCATGGCAAACACCTATACACAATTATACATACAATTTGTTTTCTCGGTAAAAGGCAGAGCAAATCTTATTAACGAATCTTTTCGGGATGAATTGGAAAAATTCATGTGTGGCATCATTAACAACCATAAATGTAAAACATTTGCTATTTATTGCAATCCCGACCATACACATATCTTTATTGTTATGCATCCAACCATTGCGCCTTCAAAATTGATGGAACAAGTAAAATCAGGATCTTCAGGATGGTTGAACGAAAAAAAATATATACTCGGAAAATTTGCTTGGCAAGATGGATTTGGAGCATTTACATATTCCAAGTCGCATATTGACAATGTCGTGAAATATATTTTGAATCAACCAGCACATCATAAAAAACAAACATTTAAAGAAGAATATTTACAGTTTCTTGAAAAATTTGATATTGAATATGACCTAAAATATTTATTTGAATGGTATGATTAGGAAATATATCAGGGCTACGCCCCTTCTTTTCATTACATTTTTGTTTTACGATGATTGGCAGGGCTACGCCCCTTCTTTTCTTTTCTTTTCATTCTTTTCTACGAAGATATCAAGGCTACGCCCCTTCTTTTCTTTTCATTCTTTTCCTACGAAGATATCAGGGCTGCGCCCCTTGTTTTCATTACATTTTTGTTTTACGATGATTGGCAGGGCTACGTCCTATTGTAAATGAAATGGCTTTGTTTGAATTTTTCACAGAAACAATATGATATAAAAAGAAAAGATTATATTGCTCATGCGATCTCTTATGCTTTTAACATTGGTCTGTTAACAAATAGGAGCGAATAGAATTAAACGTCGAATAAATCAATCTACATTCGTAAAAGTAATTCAAGCTTACTTAGCGAAAATTTAATACATCGTGCATTTGGTTTTTGGCCGGGACAACGAAACCCTTCGGAACGGCAAACAAATAAAGCAACATGTATATCGTCGCCACCTCGAAATACCCATCCCACTTCCTCTAATGGTAGCGTCCTGAAAATTTCAAGGATGTAATCTCTATTCTATTCATTTAAAAATCTGCTACTATCGTGGCCTGAAATTCTATTGACTAAAAATACCCATATGCTTCCCCGTTATTTACTCATTAGTACGATTCTATCTTTTCATTTGCATTCCGTCATGGCGAATACAGATTCTGTATTAACTAAAAAAATGATTGTGCGTGCTGATCTTAGTGGAAGTTATACTCATGAAAAGACGTGGTGGAATGGCGCTCAAAGTTTCGTATTGATCAAAGCATATAGTGAAGCGCGTTTTCGAAAAACGAAAGCGTCGGGTTGGAGTCGCGATCACTTTGTACAAACTCAGCTTGGCTATACCAGCTACATTGATTCTACATGGATAAAAAGTACAGATTCTTTTAAGATTCATTTAAGATGGCTGGAAAAAAGATCGAAAAAAATGACACACACTTACTTTTTCCAAATGCAATCACAGTGGATGAATACCTGGCAACACACGTCAGACCAAAAAATTTGGAGAGGTGGATTTATGAATCCTGCTGCCATAACACTTGGCTACAGTTTCACCTTCGACTTCTTAGAAAACAGTAATCTAATGGTAGCGCCTGCAACCTTGCAAGTAAATATACAACCCGAGCAAAGCACTTCCATTGCATTTAAAGAGCGTCCTTTATTAAAATCAAAACACAGTCATATTTACTCGCGCTATGGATTCAGTGCATACTTAAACATGGACGAGTACTTCTACAAAGATTTTATTCTCTTACAACATCGTTCTCAATTTTTTTTAAATGCAATGACTTCGCAACAAATACAATTCGACATCAGCAATCGTTTATGCTTTCGGTTTTTAAAATATGTACAACTACGCTTCGATACAACACTTACCTATCTCCCTGAGCAAACATTAAAATTACAGTACAAGCAGGAAGTGTTACTGGGGATCTTCTATGAATACAGGAAATGACGCGTCAACAACCAACCTTTTCAACACCATTTTATTCAACGCTTTCAACGTCATTGGTTTTTCTCCAACTCCTTTTCAGAAGATCTCCAGGCCTGCTTTAATAATTACAAGAAGACTATTTATATATGAATACTGAAAACCATTTCAGTATTCATAACAGTCCCAATTAATTCAACCCGATCATACTTCAATATTCCAGCTAAACCACTATATTTGTTTTCAAGTATATCATGAATTCATTCACTATCTCTCAGCTCGAGCAATTCTCGGGAATAAAGGCACATACGATTCGTATTTGGGAGAAAAGATATAATGCACTTCGCCCGAATCGATCGTTGGGAAATACTCGGAATTATGATGGCCATCAATTAAAACGTCTTTTAAATATTGCTAGTTTAATTGAAGGTGAAACACAAGTTGCCAAGTTCTGTTTGTTGAGTGATGAGGAACTTGCACAAAAAGTAATTGAGAAGTTTGATCTTTTACACTCAGATGAATCCGATGCATCCAATTATATTTTACAACTAACATCAGCAGGCATAAACTACGATACAAATACCTTCGACCAAATTTACAAGCAAGCTGCTAAGCGATTTGATTTTATAACACTTTATAAATTAGTAATTACTCCCTTTTTAAATAGAGTAGGCATTTTATGGGCGGGCGAAAGGATTCCACCCAGTCAGGAGCACTTCATGAGTAATCTAATTATCCAAAAAATTCATGCTGCAACAGATGCTTTACCCCCTAGAAAAAAATCGGCTGAAACTTGGGCGCTTTGTTTACCCGAAGGTGAATTTCATGAAATAGGACTCCTGTTTTCACATTTTATGCTTTGCCAAGCTGGAAAAAACTCCATCTATCTGGGTAGCAATCTTCCATTTGAATCTTTAATTACTACTGTCCAGGAAGTTTATGCAACGCATATTTTAGTATTCCTCATTCATTATGATCAGCCAGAAAAGTCGCAAGAATACATCAATTCATTGATTTTCAAGTTTAAAAACCACAAAATATATGTTTCCGGTAATGAAAGACTCATCTCCAAATTGCATTTTGACGATAATGTGGAATGGATAAAAACAGTTGAAGATTTTATTTTAAAACTTTAGACCGAATACGTTGTTTATGATTTTGAACAAATCTATAAACAACGAATGTCTATTGTTTCAGTTATTGGTGCTGGATTTTCAGGAATTAGTGCGGCCACCTATTTAGCCTCAGCGGGTTATCAAGTACATGTATTTGAAAAGAACAGTCTACCAGGAGGTAGGGCTCGACAGCTAAAAACTAAATCGGGCTACACCTTCGATATGGGTCCGAGCTGGTATTGGATGCCTGACGTATTTGAAAAATACTTTGGCGACTTTGGACATCAAGTTTCAGATTTTTATTCTTTGAAAAGATTAGATCCTGCATTCGATGTAGTTTTTGGAAAAAACGATACTACCCATATCCCTGACCGTTATGCTTCCCTTCGTCAACTTTTCGAAGAGATTGAACCGGGAAGTGCATTGCGTCTCGACCAATTTATGGAAGAGGCAGAATACAAGTACAAAACAGGAATGGAAAGTCTAGTTTACAAACCCGGAATATCATTAAGCGAATTCGCAGATTTCGACTTAATGAAAGGCGTACTTCGATTACAAGTTTTTTCATCTTTTAGTAAACATATTCGAAATTACTTTACGCATCCAAAGCTCATTGCCTTGATGGAGTTTCCTATTCTTTTCTTAGGTGCACTTCCTGAAAACACGCCTGCTCTTTACAGCTTGATGAATTATGCCGGACTCAAACTAGGAACACATTATCCCGAAGGTGGCTTTGGCAGTGTAGTTCAAGCGATGGTTGATTTGGCGAAAATGAAAGGAGTTACATTTCATTATAATGCCAATGTAGAAAAAATAGAAACTAACAATAACGAAGTTAATGCATTGCTTGTTGATGGTGAATTATTTTATTGCGATGCGATTGTGGCGGCTGCCGATTATCATCATGTAGAATCAATATTGTTGCCTCCTAAATTTAGAAATTACACAGAAGATTACTGGTCGAAGAAAACTTTTGCTCCTTCCAGTCTCATTTTCTACTTAGGATTGAACAAAAAAATTCCATCCTTACAACATCATACTTTATTCTTCGACGAAGATCTAACACAACATAGCAAAGAAATTTATTCCGATCCACAATGGCCCACTAAACCTTTGTTCTATGCTTGCTGTGCATCTCGATCTGACGAAACCATCGTTCCGGCTGGACATGAAAGCATTTTTCTACTCATGCCCATTGCTCCAGGACTTCAAGATACGGAAGAAATGAGAGAGAAATATTTTCAGGTGATCATGAGAAGACTAAACCAACAATGTGGAGAAGATTTAACTCCATTCATCGATTACAAAAAGAGCTATTGTGTAAATGACTTCATTGAAGATTACAATTCATACAAAGGAAATGCATATGGTTTAGCGAATACGTTGCGACAAACCGCCATTCTTAAACCCAAAATTAGAAACAAACATCTTCACAATTTGTTCTATGCTGGACAACTAACAGTTCCAGGTCCGGGAGTGCCGCCATCCATTATCTCTGGAAAAATTGCTGCACAACAAGTCCTTCAACAATTATCCAAAAAAGAAAAACATGAAAGCATCCTTTGACAAAGTGTCCATCGCTTGTAGCAAACTAACGACAAAAGCGTATAGCACTAGCTTTTCTCTTGGCATTTATTTTCTTAATAATAATATGCGAGATCCTATTTATGCTATTTACGGATTCGTTCGGTTTGCAGATGAAATTGTAGACAGTTTCATAGGTTACAACAAAGCCTATTTGCTCGAAAAATTCAAGCGTGATACCTATGAAGCCATCGAAAACAAAATTTCACTGAATCCGATTCTGAATGCTTTTCAGCAAAGTGTTCATGAAAATAATATCAGCCTGGACTTGATTGAAACGTTCTTGAAAAGCATGGAAATGGATTTAGAAAAAGTTCATTACACACAAGAGAACTACGAGCAATACATTTTAGGATCTGCAGAAGTAGTGGGGCTAATGTGCTTGCATGTTTTTACGTCTGGAGATTTGAAGATGTATGAAGAATTAAAACCCTATGCGATGCGATTAGGATCCGCATTCCAGAAAGTAAATTTTTTACGAGACTTGAAAGATGATTACTACTTACTAGGTAGAAGTTATTTCCCTAGCGTTGACTTATCGAAATTCAATAACGAATCGAAGAAACAAATAGAACAAGAAATAGAAGATGATTTCAAATATGCGCTTATTGGAATAAGAAAACTTCCATCGGCTGCTAAAGGAGGAGTATATTTAGCGTATGTCTATTACACTTCGCTTTTCAAAAAAATAAAATCGGTTCCTGCAGAAAGAGTGTTCACAGAAAGAATTCGAATTAGCAATCCCTACAAAATTGGACTTATGATTAATAGTCTATTTCAAACTAAATTGAATTCAATATAAATTAAATAATGAAAGATTATCAATATCAAGAAAAACAATTTTTACCCATCCCTGTAGAAAAAGCATGGGAGTTTTTCTCCTCTGCCAATAATTTATCCCGGATAACGCCTCCTGATTTGAAATTCAACATCCTTACTAAAATTGGAAATAGTGAAATTTTTAATGGACAAAAAATAAAGTATAAGGTAAGTCCGATATTAGGAATCCCCATGAATTGGCTCACCGAAATTGACCATGTTGAAACGAAAGTTACATTTACGGACAAACAATTAATCGGGCCGTATAAAAAATGGGAGCATACTCATACCTTTGTACCCGTGAAGAATGGAACCATAATGTTTGACACCGTTCACTATCAACTTCCATTTTCTTACTTAGGAAAATTTGCACATTGGCTCTTTGTCAGAAGAAAAATTGAGGAGATATTTAATTATCGAAAAAAAATGCTAGGTATAATATTCAGCAAAGATTAACATGGAGAAAATATTCATCACACTTATCGCCTATTTTAGCATGGAATTCATGGCTTGGTTTACGCATAAATACATTATGCATGGATGGCTTTGGATTTTGCATAAGGATCATCATCATAAAGAATCAAATGGATTCTTTGAGCACAACGATTTCTTCTTTCTCATCTTTGCATTGCCAGGAATTGCAGGACTTTATTTTGGAATGATCGAAAATTTTAACTCCTACTTTTGGATTGGTTTAGGGATTACGCTCTATGGATTTACTTATTTCTTTGTGCATGACATTCTCATCCATCAACGATTTAAATTTTTACGAAACATTGAAAACAAATATTTCAAAGCTATTCGTCGCGCTCACAAAATGCATCATAAGCATATTCAAAAAGAACACGGTGAATGTTTTGGGATGTTATGGGTACCTTTGAAATATTTCAAAAATTTGAAATAGAAATTCTCGAATGAAATCCCTTTATCTCTACGTAAATCTTTTTACGATTCTCGTTCCCTTTATTTTCTCTTTTCATAGAAAGTTGAAGTTTAATCTACACTTCCTTTCCTTTCTTAAAGCGAGCACCTTGGTGGCTATCCCTTTTATTCTTTGGGATGCTTGCTTCACTTCGCTAGGTGTTTGGGGATTTAACGAAATTTATATTTCAGGAATTAAAGTTCTATCTTTACCAATTGAAGAAGTTCTTTTTTTCATTTGCATTCCTTTTTCTTGTGTCTTCACCTATCATTGCTTGCAACTATTCTTTAAAATGAAATGGGCAGAGAGAACTGAACGCATTCTAATTTCCATCCTTGTCTTGTTTTTATTGGTCACGGGAATTATTTATCTTTCACATCTATACACATCGGTTACTTTTATTAGTCTGGCCCTTTTGTTACTACTGCTCAAATTTTACTTTCAAGTAAATTGGCTCTCCTCGTTTTTAAGCGTCTATCTTGTCCTTTTGATCCCCTTTTCCATCGTAAACGGAATCTTAACTGGGACCTGTCTAGATTCGCCGGTAGTATGGTACAATGAATCCCATATTATTGGGCTCCGACTCATGACCATACCCTTTGAAGACGTGTTTTATGGTTTAGAACTTCTCCTTCTAAATGTATTTTTCTACCATCGATTTTTAGATGCTAAAGCCTTAAAAAGTTAATAGACTAGCTTGGCTCTAGTTCGCTTTTAGTATCTGTTTATCAGAGTATTTAATATCCTCAAAAGTTCTAAAAACCCGATTTTTGGAAATTGAAATTCCAAACCAAAAAATCAAATCCACAATTCTGTAGTTAGCAGGAAATCAATGCTCATAAAAGATAGTGGTTCCGAAACACTTCTATTCCTTCTTCGTATATATTTGCCCTTATAAATCTTGAGAATATGTTAATGAATGAATTAGTTGCCGCATTTACACAACACGTACGTGAGGCTATGGAAATTGGAAGTAATGCAACACTTAGTAAAGCAACGCATCCAATTCGTAATGTTTTAGTCACTGGTTTAGGCGGTTCAGGAATAGGTGGTAGCATCGTAGCACAAGTAACGGATAAAGCTATACGCGTTCCACTTTTGGTAAACAAAGATTATTTCCTTCCTGCATTTGTTGATCAACATACCTTAGTTATCGTTTCGTCTTATTCCGGAAATACAGAAGAAACTTTGCAAGCGATGGAAGCCGCTTTAGAAAAAGGAGCTAAAATTTGTTGTGTTACTTCTGGCGGAAAGATTGGAGCTATTGCTAATGAAAAAGGATTAGATGTGGTGAACATTCCAGGTGGGATGCCTCCACGTGCATGCTTTGGATATTCGTTTACACAGCTTCCTTACATTCTCGGATTTCATGGATTGATTGATGATTCGTATCGTAAAGATATGAGTGATGCGATTCAACTTTTAGATAAAGAAGAAGAAAATATTAAAAAAGAATCGAAAGCGATTGCACAACAATTGGTAGGTAAACTTCCTATTATTTATTGTGAAGCGCGATACGAAGGAGTAGCGGTGCGCTTCCGTCAGCAGATTAACGAAAACAGTAAAATGCTTTGCTGGCATAATGTGTTGCCAGAGATGAATCATAATGAATTAGTAGGTTGGACGGAACCACATCCGGAAGCTGTTGTACTCATGTTCCGTTGTGAAGACGATTATTTCCGTACTCAAAAGCGCATGGAGATTTCTGGAGATGTAGTAAAGCGCAACAATGCTACGCTCATTGAGATGAAAGCAAAAGGTGCTACACAGTTACAACGTTCTTTGTATTTGTTACATATGGGTGATTGGATAAGCTGGTACATTGCTGAAATTAAAAACATCGATGCTACAGAAGTAAACGTCATCGATTTCTTGAAAAACGAATTATCCAACATGTAATTGATGAGAATTTCATTTGCAATTCTAGTTGGGATCGCATTTGCCTCCTGCACAAATCCATTATCTGAAAATGGACATACCTCTTGTGCTGATTCTATTGTAGAATCAAAAATTCCAGACACAATTCCTACTACCGATTCCACAACTTCACATTTTTCCATGCACACATTTAAAAATGCAGATGGGTTGGAAGGCTATGGATTTGACATTTATCAAGAAGGAAAGATGATGATTCATCAAAATTCAATTCCTGCTATTCAAGGCAATAAAGGATTTAATACGGAAGAAGATGCGAAAGCGGTTGGGGCATTGATGTTGTATCGTATTTCGAATGGCATTATGCCCCCTTCTATTAGTATTGAAGATTTAGACAGTTTGGGAGTGAAGTATTAGGAATAAAAACATTACGGGTTTTTTTGTCACTTAAGTTTTCTCAGCAGAGCTTCGACGCTAGTGTTTCTCGCAAAGGCGCAGAGGCGCGAAGTTTTCTCAGCAGAGTTTCGACGATAATCTTTCTCGCAAAGACATAAAGGCGCAAAGTTTTCTCAGCAGGTGAGGATAAAAGATGCGAGGGACTTTAAAAATAATTTACCTCAAGAGTACTCTTGTGCTCTCTTGTGTCTATAGTGATAAAACTAAATTTCTATTTATTGAAGAATATTAATCAACGATTACTCTTCTTTCTTAAAATGTTCTTGTACAATTTTTGCTTTTGCTGTTCCTATGACGGCGGTTAGTTCATCGAACTTGGCTTCTTTTATTCTTTTGACCGATCGAAAATGTTTTAACAAAGTTTCCGCAGTGGTTTCTCCAATCCCTTTGATATCGTTGAGTTCTGTTTTGATTACTCCCTTGCTTCTTTTATTACGATGATGAGTAATTCCAAAACGATGCACTTCATCGCGTAACTGCTGAATAATCTTTAACGTCTCGCTTTTCTTATCTAAGTATAATGGCACTGAATCGCCTGGAAAATAAATTTCCTCTAACTTCTTTGCAATGCCGATAATGCTAATTTTTCCACGCAACTCTAGTTTTTCTAAACTTGTTAGTGCAGCAGATAATTGCCCCTTTCCGCCATCAATTACGATGAGTTGAGGGATGGGTTGATTCTCTTCCTTCATGCGCTTGTATCGACGATAAATTACCTCTTCCATACTCGCAAAATCATCCGGACCTACAACGGTCTTGATATTGAAATGGCGATAATCACTTTTGGAGGGTCGGCCGTTTTTAAAAACGCTCATGGCAGCTACGGCATAGTCGCCCTGGAAATTTGAATTGTCAAAACACTCAATATGATAAGGCTTTTCTGATAAGCGCAATTCCTTTTGCATCACCGTCATCAGTCGTTCAATGCGATGTTCGGGATTGAGTTTATCCTCTTGCTCCATCTTATCCTTCATAAAATAGCGCACGTTCTTTTCGCTGAGGTCGAGGAGTTTTTTCTTATCGCCAATTTTAGGAACCACAAACTGCACTCCGGGAATTTCCAATTCAGGCTCAAAAGGAACTAATACTTCCTTCGCATCACCTTCATAACGTTGTCGCAGTTCCGCAATGGCAAGACTTAGTAATTCGGCCGGCGACTCATCGAGTTTCTTCTTTAATTCCAAGGTGAACGATTGTACGATGGCGCCACTCATTACTTTCATGTAATTTACAAATGCTGAATTCAATTCGTCCACATAAGAATACACATCCACGTTATGAATGGTGGGATGAACGATCACGCTTCGACCTTTATACTTTTCTAAAATTTCAATCTTCTCCTTACATAACTGAGCGTCTTCAAACTCATGTTTTTCCGCATGCTCTTTCATTTGATCTTCTACATGGCGAATCACATTATTGATGTTTCCTTTTAGTATATCCTTAATGCCGGTGATCGATAAATCGTAGTCCGCCTTCGATTGCAAGCTCTCACAAGGACCTAAACAATTTCCTACATGATACTCTAAACAAAGACGGAACTTTTTCTTTTCGATATTTTCCTTCGACAAAACCAAGTTGCAAGTCCTGAGTTTAAACAATTTATTAATGAGATCCAACATCGTCTGGATCATCGTTACGGAGGCATACGGACCATAATAAGTACTTCCGTCATTAATCTTCCGGCGAGAATAAAATACGCGCGGGAAATCTTCTTTCTTGATAACAATCCAGGGATAGGTCTTATCATCCTTCAAGCTCACATTATAGCGAGGTTGGTATTTTTTGATGAGATTATTCTCGAGCAATAAAGCATCGTACTCTGTTTCGACAAGAATTGTTTTAATATCTACAATTTGTCGCACCATCCTACTAATGCGATTGCTGTTATGGTTCTTATTAAAATAACTGCTAACCCTTCGCTTTAGATTCTTTGCTTTTCCAATATACAATATTCCCATCTCCTCGTTGTAAAACTGATAGACTCCGGGAGTGTCAGGTAACGAAGAAAGAATTTGCTTAATATGGATATTATCGGTTGCCAAATCGCTTTACATAAATTCTTGATAAATACTCAACGTCTTTTGAGCGGTTGCTTGGAAAGAAAATCCTTGCACTTTTATCTTTGCGTTACTAACGAGCTTCGTTTTCAATTCACGATCAGAAAGAATTTTTTGTACGGCAAGGGTACATCCATCTACATTACCCACCTCCACCAATAATCCTGTAATACCATCGCTCACCAATTCCGGGATTCCACCTGCACGAGTGGCCACCACAGGAATTTCAGCTGCAAAAGCTTCCAGTACAATCGTTCCTAATCCTTCTGTTTTAGATGTAATTAAAAACACATCCAACGACTTCATCACTTTCTCAACATCCTTTCGGAATCCGAGAAGATGGATTCGCGAAGTCAAATTATTTTCTTCAATAAATTTTTCAATCCCACTTTTTTCATCCCCTGATCCGGCTATGATAAAATGAACTTTTGGATTGGCGGAAATTACTTCCTTGGCAACAGCCAGAAAAGTTGGAAAATCTTTATGATCGGCGAGAGCGCTTAAATTACCTACGAGAAGTGCATCTTGAGAAAGATTCAATTCATTCTTTAACAAATTACTATCAAGAGAAAAATTATAATTTGAGGTGTTGATTCCTGAATGTACTACTGCAAGCTTTTTCTTATCCTTGATGGAAGGCGCTGTAATTTTCAAAATCATTTCGGAAACACAAATAATTTTTTTGATGGATGCATGATTGTATTTCCATTTTGAAAACAAGTTGGACGATACCGCAAAATCAACTCGCCGACTCACAATTATCGGCGTGATATTACTAAACACGGCAGCCGATAAAACAGCAGCGCTATGCGCATGAGAATCGTGTGTGTGAATTAAATCGAATCTATGTTTTCTGCAAACTTTTTCAATTTTCCTGGCCAGACTTAAATCCAATACCCCACGCGATTCAAAATTAATAACGTTAATTCCATCCTTCTGCAAACGTTTAGAGAGCTCGGAATGATTAGGTGTAAGAACCGTCACCTCTACTTTCATCTCCTTCAAAGCACCAACAAGATAAGCGGCTTGTTGCTCGCCACCTCTCCAGCTCATGGGTGTGGAGACATGCAACACCTTCATATTGTTTTTCCTTTTTGAAGATAATACAAGCGCAAATATTTTAGAAAAACGGCATGTGCACTATTTTTTGCGATAATAAATCCGGTAAGTCCATCCCGAAAACCTGACCACACAATATAATTTTTAAGAAAGCGTGCAATGGGTTTATAAATAATTTTTGCAATGCTCGAGCTCATTCCTTTCTCGTACATCGCTTTTGCGCCGATGGTACTAAATCGATCAATTTGTTTGATGTGATCGGAGATGGTATTATAGGAATAATGTAAAAGATCGCCTTGTAATAGTGAAGGTTTCCCTTCAAACAAATCAAATTGATCGTGCGGATTCACTCCGCCCCATTTTCCTTTTCCTTTTTGATAAAGCCGCAATTTACGATCGGGGTACCAACCACTGTGCTTCACCCAATGACCGCAAAAGTTTGTGAGGCGATTCATTAAATAACCTGAAGCAGATGGATTCACCAATGCTTGCAGAATACTTGACTTCAACTCGGTCGAAAGGGCTTCATCGGCATCTAAAGAAAGAATCCAATCGGAAGAAGCTTGGTTCATCGCGAAATTCTTTTGCTCGATGTATCCTAAAAAATCTTGATGGATCACTTTTGCATTTCTGCTTTTACAGATCTCAAGAGTATGATCGGTCGACCCGGAATCGACTACGATAATTTCATCGGCAACACCTTCCACACTTTGCAAACAGCGCAGGATATTCAGCTCTTCATTTAAGGTGATAATGACAACGGATAATGTAGACATAGCGGGAATAGGCTACAAAGTAACGTTTTTTTTGGCAAACCGATAACTATTTTGACTTCTGGAATAAAACTCAAAAATAACTTACCATTTGAAGCGACTCTTCACTCCATCACCAATTTCCCTGTGCTTATCACTTCTTTTTGGCTAGTGATAGTGTAAAAATAAAAGCCTGGTGGCGTATTGTTTCGATGCAATGTATAAGGCCAAGAATGTACATATTCTTCTTTGAGCATTGCACCCCGACTATCATACAAACGCAATATATTATTTTTCAATACAGGCAAATTTATATCTGAAAAAGTAATTTGCGTTGTTTGCTTCATGGGATTAGGATAGCAATAGCTTTTTAACAGTTGATTTTCTACTTCAAATAATCCGGTGGTAACTAACCCCAATGAATCTGTTTTTACTACATACAAATTTTGAACGCCAAATGAATCAATTAACCCGCAAAGCATATATCCTCCATCGCTGGTTTGGATGACGTCGTTGCTTTCATAGCCGATACCTTGGATGAAAGGATAATATGAAAATTGTCTACCCCAAATAATATTTCCGCTCGTATCCGATTTCACTATCGCCATACCAGTGCCGGCACCGGTCATTATTAAATTTCCATCAGATGTAGTTGTTATTCGAGAATAAGCAGGATATACATTTTTTTTCCACAAGCTATCACCTGTAGAAGAAATTTTATATAAATTCCAGTTATCACACAAGGCAACCACACCCCCATCCGGAGTAGGTTCAATGTCTGTAAAAATAAACATGTTGTTATTGTAAAATGTTTTATACCAAATCACAAATCCCATGGAATCGAGTTTTGCTACGTACATGGGATCCACAAATCCTCCGCCTGCATTTCCACAAACAAAATAGCCGCCATCTAAACTGTGCTTTACCGAATACAGTCCACTCAACCCATAACTTCGGCTCCAAATGATATTGCCTGCAATGTCGACTTTTAATAAATCGGGGTAAGAGCCGTTGTAGCAGGCTATGACAAAAGTGGAATCGTTATTTATTAGAATATCTCTTCCTCTGTCAATGCCATTATTTCCAAAAGTGTTTGAAAACAATACTGTACCTTGCGTATCAATTCCAGTAAGGAAAACATCTCCGGCCGGTCCGTTGCATGCTGTACTCGCTCCACTGATGATTAAATTATTTTGATAATTAACTTCTAATGCCTCTACTCCCCCTCCACATGTTTGAAAAGTTTTTAAAGTATCACCATTAGAGTCTAAATGCCAAACAAAAGTCTGTTGAAAAGGCAACATAAATAATCTTCCACCAATAATATAGCTACTATCTGACATCTCTCGAATACATGCTCCATAATTGTCATTTGGCAAATGATAAACACGATGAAATGTTGTTTGCTGACCAAATAGGTTAGAGCAAACTAATAGGAATGTTCC
>JBJXGU010000259.1:0-7295 GCA_046160245.1 Bacteroidia bacterium | reverse complement strand
TGGTCCAGTCACTTACACTTTTCTTTTCGAAACGACATTCGTTACAAAGCCAACCTGGATTTCCTTCGGGCGTATTTTCCACTTCACCCCAAGTATCTTTACGTACCGAAACACGCAATACTTCTTGCCCATTCATATATAAGACCGAACGACCGCAACATTTTTTACAATCGCGATGCGCGTCTACGGGTTTTGTAAACCACACTCTACTTTTAAATCGGAAGGTACGATCGGTTAATGCGCCTACTGGACAAACATCAATTACGTTTCCACTGAAGTCGCTATCCAATGCTTTTTCAATATGTGTTGATATTTCAGAAACATCACCACGATTCAACACACCATGCGCACGACTATCACAAACTTGCTCGGCTACTTTCACACAACGATAGCAAAGGATGCAACGCGTCATGTGCAATTTAATATTAGGACCGATATCTATTTTATCAAACTCACGACGTTTAAAATCATAGCGTGATTTTGAAAGTCCGTGCTCATAACTTAAATCTTGCAGATGACATTCACCGGCTTGATCACAGATGGGACAATCGAGAGGATGATTAATCAATAAAAACTCAACCACACCGGCTCGCGCATCTACTAAATCGGGAGCTGTTTTATTTTGCACTTCCATACCATCCATCACGGGAGTACGGCAAGAGGCAACCGGCTTCGGCATGGGTCGAGGATCCTTTTCAGAACCTTTGGTCACCTTCACGATACAAGTACGACAATATCCACCACTCGTTTTCAATTTCGAATAAAAACACATGGCAGGCGGCGCCACTTCTCCACCAATCATACGTGCTGCTTCGAGGATAGTGGTTCCTTCCGCTACCTCAATTGTATGTCCATCGATTGTTACTTTCGGCATGATTACTTTCTTAAACTAATTCCGGATTAATATTATTAACCCTGTAATAATGATGATCTTTTTTGATGTTTTGTGGGTTACGCACATACTCTTCGAACTCACTTTTGAAATGTCGAATCGCTGAAGCGACAGGCCAAGCGGCTGCATCGCCTAAGGGACAAATTGTTTTACCTTCAATTTTCGATTGAATTTCCCAGAGTAAATCTACATCTTGGAGAGTACCATGACCATCCAAAATTTTATGGAGAAGCTTTTCCATCCAACCTGTTCCTTCACGACATGGACTACATTGTCCGCAACTTTCGTGATGATAGAAACGAGTGAACGTATATAAATTTTTCACGATGCTAGTATCTTCATCCATGGCAATGAATCCGCCCGAACCTAACATAGTGCCGGTAGCAAATCCACCATCCGCTAACGATTCATAACTCATCAAGCGTGGTTCGCCATTCGCTGTTTTCAAAATCAATTCAGCAGGAAGAATAGGCACTGAAGAACCTCCAGCAACCACTGCCTTTAATTTTTTATCGTTACGAATTCCTCCACAATACTCATCTGAATAAATAAATTCTTCGACGGGTAAACCCAAATCAATTTCATAAACACCTGGCTTTTTCAAATGTCCGCATGCAGAAATTAATTTCGTCCCTGTACTTTTTCCAATTCCAATTTTAGCATATTCATCTCCACCATCTCTGATAATGGGAACAACCGCCATAATACTTTCTACATTATTCACTACCGTTGGACAACCCCATACCCCTTTGATGGCAGGAAATGGTGGTTTAATTCTTGGATTTCCACGCTTCCCTTCTAACGATTCTATCAATGCTGTTTCTTCACCGCAGATATAAGCTCCACCTCCACAATGTACATGCAAATCAAAATCGAATCCAGTACCTAAAATATTTTTTCCTAATAATCCAGCGGCGTATGCTTCATCAATGGCGTCTTGCAAAATATGAAACACATACATTAATTCTCCGCGAATGTAGATGTACGAAGTGCGACATCCCAATGCAAAACTACCGATGGTCATTCCTTCAATCAAAAGATGAGGAAGAAATTCCATCATATAACGATCCTTAAAAGTTCCGGGCTCGCTCTCGTCGGCATTACATACGAGATAACGCGGAACACCTTCTGGTTTCGCTAAAAATCCCCACTTCATTCCAGTAGGAAATCCAGCTCCACCACGACCACGCAAGCCTGACTTCTTTACTTCCTCGACGATATCCTCTGGCTTCATGCCAAGGGCTTTCTTCAAGGTTTCATAGCCACCTTGCTTACGATAGGTATCCAAATTTCGAATACCCGGTACGTTTATATGTTCAGTGAGAAGTTTTCTTCCCATAATTTCTCTTTTAAATTTTTTAATTAATCAATAAAAGATCAAGCTTTAATTTTATTTTTTCTCCAATGAGCGATGGGCTCGGTAACATTACTTCTACATCCATCAAGAATATCATCTATTTTTTGCAAGGTTAAATTCTCATGATACGTTTCACCAATTTGCATCATGGGTGCGGTGCCGCAAGAAGCTAAACACTCCACTGTTTTCAAGGTAAACATTCCATCCGCACTGGTACCGCCTTCCTTCACACCTAACTTTTTCTCCATGTACTTTACAATATCTTCAGCGCCCATCAACCAGCAAGGACCGGTACGACAAACTTCCACTACACATTTTCCAACGGGTTTCAAATTAAACATCGAATAAAAAGAAGCTACTTCATACACTTCAATCGACTGAATATTTAAGAGTGAAGCTACATAATCCATCACCGCAGGACTCAACCAGCCATCAAACTCTGCTTGTGCTAGATGCAACAACGGAAGAAGAGCAGACTTTTGTCTTCCTTCCGGATAACGGCTGATGATTTTGGTCACCAATGCCAATGCATCCTCGCTAAATTTTATTTCTCTATTTCCACTCATAATCCAATCGATTCAGAATATTTTTTCAATACTAATTTTATGCGTCCAACTCACCGGCAATAACATTCATCGAACTCATCGTTAAAATGGCATCGCTCAACATCGAACCTTTCACCATTTCGGGATAGGCTTGATAATAAATATAACATGGACGACGGAAATGCAAACGATACGGGGTTCTTCCGCCATCGCTCACGAGGTAAAATCCTAACTCTCCGTTTCCACCTTCTACACAATGATACACTTCACCTTTGGGGATGGTTGTTTCGCCCATCACAATTTTGAAATGCCATATTAATGCTTCCATGCTGTTGTACACTTCCTCTTTTGGAGGCAAGAAAAACTCGGGCACATTACCATGAAAACTGGTTTTATCTTCTAGCGCATTTACTTTATCAATGGCTTGTTGAATGATGCTCAACGACTCCCACATTTCACGTTGACGCACCATAAATCGATCGTAAGTATCACCGTTGGTGCCGATGGGAATAGTGAAAGAAAATTCTTCGTAGGAAGAATAAGGATTCATCACACGCACATCATAATCCACTCCTGCAGCTCTTAAATTGGGACCAGAAAAACTATATGCCATTGCACGTTCAGCAGAGATAGGTCCGCATTTAATGGTACGATCCATAAAGATACGATTGCGTACTAATAAATTTTCGAACTCTTTTAATCCTGCTGGAAATTCTTTCAAGAAATAATGAATTTTCTCCCATACTTTCTCATTAAAATCGCGCTCGAGTCCGCCGATACGACCGATGTTAGTTGTTAATCGTGCGCCGCACAACTCCTCATAAATTTCGTAGATGAATTCACGCCATTGAAAAATGTACAAGAAGCCCGTCATAGCTCCGCTATCCACACCAATTACCGAGTTACAAATGATATGATCGGAGATACGTGCCAATTCCATGATGATGACACGTAAATATTGAACACGTTTTGGAATTTCAATTCCGGCTAACTTCTCCACCGTCATATGCCATCCCATATTATTGATAGGTGATGAGCAATAATTCATTCGATCGGTGATGGGTGTAATTTGATAAAAAGGTCGACGCTCTGCTAATTTCTCGAATGAGCGATGAATATATCCGATGGTAGGTTCTGCCGAAACAATAAGCTCGCCGTCCATTTTCATTACATTCTGAAAAATACCGTGCGTAGCGGGATGCGTAGGTCCTAAATTCAGGATCGTATAATCCTTCTCCTGCAGGGCAGTATTCGTCGGATTGGTTACTTGTTGATTCTTAGTCATTGTTCGCAGTACTAAATATTCGGCTAGCCCTACCCGTTATTAACGTCCAAACATTTTATCGTCCTTATCTTTTCGGAAAGGATCTTCAAGAGGATATTCTTTTCTCATCGGCCATCCTTCGAGAGAATCCATATTCAGAATTCGTCTTAAGTCGGGGTGACCTGTAAATTTAAATCCAAAAAAATCATACGTTTCCCGCTCCATCCAATTTGCAGCGGGCCAAAGATCGGTCAGCGTTTTAAATGTTGGTTCATTATCGCCTGTAAATGCTTTAATTCTAATTCTTGAATTCTCTGGCATATTATGCAACTGAACCATCAAGCCAAAAGGAAAAGGGCTATCGGGGTAATGCAAACCACACAGAGTAGTGAGGTAATGAAAATTGAAATAGGCATCTTCTTTTAAAAAACGAACCACATCATGCAATGCCTCTTTCGTTACCACGATGGAAAACATATCGGCATTGGGGTCAGAAGACAAGATATTTTCGTTGAAATTTTCTTTCAACTTACTTTCTAATAACTCAATATTTAAGGTCGGCATATTATTCTATTCCGTAGGAAGCTAACAGATCTTGGTATTCAGCTGAATTGCGTCGACGCAAAGATTCATTTTGAATCAAGTCTTGAATTTTCATAACACCATCTAAAATTTGTTCAGGTCGTGGCGGGCATCCGGGAACATAAACATCTACGGGAATAATTCGATCAATACCTTGAAGTACACTATATGTATCAAAAATTCCACCGGTAGAAGCGCAAGCTCCAACCGCGATAACCCATTTAGGCTCAGCCATCTGTTCATATACTTGGCGTAAAACGGGACCCATCTTCTTAGCAATAGTACCCATCACCATCAACAAATCGGCTTGACGTGGAGAAAAACTCAAACGTTCAGCACCAAATCGACCTAAATCGTACGTTGAAGCCATTGTTGCCATAAATTCAATCCCACAACAGGAAGTTGCAAATGGCAAGGGCCATATTGAATTCTTCCGTGCCATTCCCACTGCTTTATCCAAAGAGGTTGCGAGAAAGCCAGGACCTTCAAACCCTTCTAAACGATCACCTTCTTTTGCCATTTCAGTATTATAAGTAATTAAATTTAAACATTTTAAACTATTCCCACTTGAGGGCGCCTTTTCTAATAATGTAAATTAATCCAACCGTTAAGAAAGCAAGAAAGACGAACATTTCATAAAATGCTGCCATACTCACTTTACTCCATTCGGCAAAGTTGACTGCCCAAGGATACATGAATATTACCTCAACATCGAACAGCACAAAAAGGATAGCGATGAGGAAATATTTAATGGAGAAAGGCATTCTTGAGTTTCCTTGCGATTCAATTCCACACTCAAAAGCTTCCAATTTCACTTTTGACAAACGCTTTGGACCTAATAAATGCGTAACGAACATGGTGAAAAGCACAAATCCGATAGCCACAACGAACATCATTGCGATAGGAAGATAATCGATTGGAGAACTTAACAATATCATAATCAGAATTTTAGTCTGCCTTAACTTGGAATAATAATTTAAGGACAGAGAACTTGGCGCAAAATTAAGCTTTTGAGAGTAAAAAACGCCTTAAATAAGGATCGAAACGCATCTAAAAACAAAATAATTATCAACCTTTTAAAACCTTGTGAAAATTGAAGAAAAATCAAAAAAAAGTTTTCACATCGAAAGTTATCAGAAAAGAAAAAAAGTCGAGAAATTGATTGCAAATCAAGAAAGAAAAAAGTCGGTATTTAGAAAACGGGGTTCATACGAACGAAGCGAATAAAAGTTTCAGGATGTAAGATTTTCATAAAATAAAGTGAAGAAATGAAACGAAAGCGACCTGCTTTACGATTAATAAGGGAGCAAAAAAGGCTAAAACTCTTCATCAACAATGAGACATCCCCACTTCGCAAAGAATTTTATTCTCAAATTCAGCTACCTATTGGTAAGCTTATTCCTCTTAGCAGGTATGCAAAATCAAGTATTTGCAACCCATGCTGCCGGATCCGATATTAAGTACCGCTGTTTAGGCGGTAACCAATATGAAATTGAAGTTACCTTCTACCGAGATTGTGGTGGAGTTAGTGAGCCCGGAAACATTACCCTCAACTATAAAAGTGCGAACGGAAACCACAATTTAAGTGTTTCTGCAACCAAAGTAGCAGGGCCGACGAATGGTTTAGAAATTACCGTTCCTTGTGCTACATCCACTTCCAGTTGCAATGGTGGGGCTACAACAGGAATTCGTAAATGGACCTATACAGCAATTGTTACTTTACCATCGGCACAAACCGATTGGGTATTTAGTTATAGTGTATGTTGCAGAAATTGTAGCATCACCACCATTACAAGTCCTTGTGCATCCGCTTCTACTTTATATGTAGAAGCCAAGTTGAATAACTTAACAGCACCTTGTAATAGTTCACCCACTTTTTCAAACATTCCAATTGCGTTCGTTTGTATAGGACAAAATTTCAATTACAACCATGGTGTGCTTGATCCGGATGGTGATTCGCTTTCGTATTCATTAATAACTCCAAAAACAACGGCTACTTCCAACGTCTCATTTATTTCTCCGGCATCCGTTACAACTCCGATTGCCTCTTCTACTCCATTTGGAATTAATGCTGGAACCGGTGATATCAACTTTACTCCGAGCCAAATTCAAATAGGAATCATGGCCATTTTAGTTAGTGAATATCGCAATGGTGTACTAATTGGATCAGTAATTCGCGACATGCAAGTATATACACAAGCATGTGTAAATAATTTGCCAACCGCTTCTGGAATCAATGGAACAAATAATTATAGCGTCAATGCATGTCCGGGGCAACAAGTTTGCTTCACAGTAAATTCTTCGGATATTGATGCTTCACAAGTTGTAACCATGACCACCAACAATGGTATTCCAAATGCAAGTTATACAATTACCGGAGGTTCACGTCCAACACTAACTTTTTGCTGGACACCTACCAATGCCGATATCAATTTACTTCCAAATACTTTTACAGTTACTGTAGGTGACAATGCTTGTCCTACCAACGGAATTCAAACCTACTCTTTCAATGTATATGTACCAAGTCCTTACTTTGGATTATTTGGAACTAATATAAGTTGTAATGGTGCCTCAACCGGCTCAGCAGTGGCGAGTCCGGTTTACTCAGGCGTATATAGTTATGTTTGGAGCAACGGTGCCACCACCGCAGCCATC
>JBJXGU010000258.1:0-13203 GCA_046160245.1 Bacteroidia bacterium | reverse complement strand
GAAAGAAGTAAACAATCAACGTAAACGATCGGCCGAACGCACTAATGCCTCATCGCTTTTAATTGCAGATGTAGCCATTCGCGTAAAAACAATTTGAAGTATCGGGAACAAAGTAAATACAGTATAGGAAATAGAATGACCGGCACCCACTGCATTATTTAATGTATTCACATCAAAAATAATTAGCCCGATCTCACCCATCAAAAGGAAAAGCAAAAAATAAGTATACACAATTTGAGTTTTACGATTTTTAAATTGGAAAATAACAAACAACGCAAAAGCTATAATAATTGTATTCAAAATTACCATGGGCCAAAGTCGCATAAAAACGGAAGAAGCTCCGTTTAGCAATACCTCAATCTTTAAAGAAGATACATAATAGATGGAAGGATCGGCACCTGTAGTATCGGGTACCAAGCTTACAAAGGGATAAATGAACATGAAGATGCCAGCAATGGCAACTAAGAAGAGATATAAACTTTGAATTCGTTGAATCATTGGGTACCCATTTAGAACTGCAAAGATGCGTATTCCATTATTATGCAATAGAAAAATCTATTGCATAATTGATGTAGAAATCGTGAAAAACGATTACACATCAGGATTGCCTATGACCATAACTTCATTTTTATCAAATAAAGGTCAATCAAACCTTCATCTATATTTTGGCAATACCCTGTTTATAACAAATTTGAAATTTATTAAAACATTATTTGCAGTTTTGACGTATTAGTCATATCATTGCAGAGTAATTGCAGACAAATGCAGTTTTTATACGTTTAGTAGTAGGCCATACGGGCCCTCTTCAAAAAAATCCCCCCTCAAATTCAACAATAGCCTGATTCTTTCAGGATTTACTGATTGTTATCACAATTAAAAATATTATTAAATGTTTGACATCATTCAACTGAATGAAAAGCTCCTCCCGGAATTGAAAGATATTGCGAAGAAGATGAGCATCGAAAGTTTTGATCAATTAAAAAAGCAAGACTTAATTTACAAAATCCTCGATCACCAAGCCCTCAATCCCGAAATCAATTTAGAGAATTTAGGAATTGAAGCACCCGAGAAAGTAGAATCCGCGAAAAAACCTCGCGCCACTGCTAAATCGAAGGAAAAGGCGACTGCCAAAACTGAGGAAAAGCAAACTGCGAAAGCAGAAGAGGCTCCTGAAGTAAAAAAAGCAAGGCCTGTTGCAGCTCCCAAAACTTCAAGTGAAAACGACGATAATGCCAACGGAAGACCTAAGCGTCAACGAGTTATACCCGTTCGCAATGAAGATGAAGTGGAAGCAAATGCGGTTGTTTACCAGCCTCATTCAGTAAGCGCTGAAAGAGTAAGGAAGCCGCAGGCAGAATTTAAAACTCAGGAAGTAGCGGATGAACCGATGCCATCCATGAGCGGTTTTCAAACCGAAAGAATTTCCGAGCCTAAACCAAGTTTTCAAAGAGAAAGTGTTACTCCCCCTCCCGCTAGAGATTTTCCAATTAGAGAACGTCGCACTGGATCTACTCCTTTAGAACCTTCATACGATTTTGGCAATAAAATTATTGCAGAAGGAGTATTGGAAATTATGCCAGAAGGAATGGGTTTTTTACGTTCTTCCGATTATAATTACTTGCCATCTCCCGACGATATTCAAGTAACACAAATTCAAATAAAACAATACGGTTTAAAACCTGGCGATACCGTAAATTGTGTGGTTCGTGCACCGAAAGAAGGTGAAAAATATTTTCCTTTAGTTCGTGTTGAACAAATAAACGGACTGTCACCAGAAATTGTTCGTGACCGTGTTCCTTTTGATTTCTTGACTCCCCTATTCGCACATGAAAAACTGAATTTAATTTCAGGAATGTCGAACTACAGTACCCGCACCATGGATTTATTTACGCCCATTGGTAAAGGTCAGCGTGGACTTATAGTTGCACAACCGAAAACGGGTAAAACCGTTTTATTAAAGGAAGTAGCAAATGCCATTGCGATGAATCATCCAGAAGTTTACTTAATTATTTTATTAATTGATGAACGTCCGGAAGAGGTAACGGATATGGCACGTAGCGTAAAAGCAGAAGTAGTGTCATCTACTTTTGATGAGCCAGCCGATCGTCACGTACGTATTGCGAATATTGTTTTAGAAAAAGCGAAACGTTTAGTAGAGTGCGGACACGATGTATGTATTCTTTTAGATTCTATCACGCGTTTAGCTCGTGCTTACAATACTGTTGCACCTGCATCGGGTAAAGTATTATCAGGCGGTGTGGAAGCAAATGCATTGCAAAAGCCAAAGCGTTTCTTTGGTGCAGCGCGTAAAATTGAGAAAGGCGGATCATTAACTATACTTGCTACTGCACTTATTGATACCGGTTCTAAAATGGACGAAGTTATCTTCGAAGAATTCAAAGGAACTGGTAATATGGAATTGCAGTTGGATCGTAAATTATCGAACAAGCGAATTTATCCTGCAATTGATTTAGTAGCATCCAGTACACGTCGCGACGATTTATTGCTCGACAGAGAAACTTTACAAAAGATGTGGATACTCAGAAATCATTTAGCCGATATGAATCCGTTGGAAGCAATGGAGTTTATGCTCGACAGAATGAGAGGAACGAAATCGAATGAGGAGTTTTTGGTTTCGATGAATAATTAGGCTGCGGATAGATTTTTTCGATTAAATAGTAATTATACTTCGGATTGAAATAGGCTGCTGGCTTCTGGCTGTTGGCTGCTAGAATTTAGCTGCTAGACACTAGCTGCTAGTTTATTTTCGAAGTGATTAATTCAATTTATCAAAAGTGTATTTTGAAACTCCGCGACCCCAGCGCCTCCGTTGTGTTCCCTGCGCCTGCCTGCCGGCAAGCAGGGTTAATAATTCAACATTTAACTACTCAAATTTCAGACTTCAACGTTAAAATGTCGAACCAAATAGTTAATGGATTAAGTTAGTATACAGCGGTAAGAGCCAGAAGCCAGAAGCCAGAAGCCAGAAGCCAGAAGTCAGAAGCTAAAACAATTTACGGACTAAAAATTATTAATCCAGACAATCAACTTCGAACCAAACTCACCAAATCCAATCCATCGAAAGTTCCCGAACTCATCAGGAGCAACACATCATTTTGAAAGGGAAAATTCTTGAGGTAGTTTTTTAATTCTGCAGAATCACTCATCACTAGTAAATCTTCGCGAGCGAATGCCTTCTTCACTTGATCATGGGTGATGGGTTCTAATTTTTTATGCGCAATGGTTTGGGGATTGTAATATACGATGGCAATATCGGCTTCGTTCATCGAATCTTTGTAATGATCTAAAAATTCTGCATTTAACGAAGAGAACGTATGCAACTCCATGCAAGCAATTACTTTTCGGTTTTGAAATTGTTGCTTCACGGCTTTGGTAGTCGCCATGAGTTTTGAGGGGGAATGTGCAAAATCTTTATACACTCTCACCTTTTCATTGTTTCCGATTAACTCCAGTCGACGTGCCGCGCCCTTAAAGGTGGCAATGGATTTATAAAACAACTCATCTCCTACTCCAACTTGATTGCACATCAACCGGGCTCCTTCGAGGTTTAATAAATTATGATCGCCAAATATTTCTAAGGCTATTTCACCAAATTTGGTTTTTAAAATAGTAATGCCATTGTCGATATGATGTGCAGGAATGGTATAAGGAAAATAAGATTTTACATGAGCAGCTTTCTCACAAACTCCTCGAACTTCTTTATCGTCGTTGCAATAGATTAATGCTCCTTCGGCAGGAATTTGATCGACATAAATTTGGAATTGCTCTACATAATTTTCAAAAGTGGGAAATACATTGATGTGATCCCAAGCAATGCCACTTAATAAAGCTACATCGGCTTTGTAGAGGTGAAATTTAGGTCGACGGTCGATGGGCGAGGATAAATACTCATCGCCTTCTAACACGATGATAGGTGCTTCTTCGGTTAACTTCACCATGCGCTCAAATCCTGCCAACTGCGAGCCCACCATATAATCGAAGTCGAGACCCGCTTCTTGAAGAACATGCAGCACCATGGCCGTGATACTTGTCTTCCCATGACTCCCTCCTATTACTAATCGCTTTTTATTTTTCGACTGTTCGTATAAATACTCAGGATAGGAATATACTTTCACACCCAACTCCTTTGCTCGAAGTAATTCAGTATTCTCGGCGCGTGCATGCATCCCCAAAATCACTGCATCTAAATCAGAAGTTATCTTTTCAGGAAACCAACCCATCTCAGAAGGAAGCAATCCTGCATTTTTTAAGCGCGAACGAGAAGGTTCGTTGATCTCGTCATCGGAACCTGTTATTTGATAATTTTTATGTTGTAATGCCAGCGCCATATTGTGCATCGCTGCGCCGCCAATGGCAATGAAGTGTACTTTCATGGTATTCAAAAATAGGAAAGTACGACAATGAATATTTTAAAGGGTAGTGAATTTAATAACATTCAAAAGTTAATGAGGGTTTTGATTTGGTTTAGATTCATTCACCCCTTAATCCATCTCACAAGAATTGATTAAATTTGGGCTTCACTAAAGAAAATCGCTATGAAATTACATACTATCGACACCGGATTTTTTAAGTTAGATGGAGGCGCCATGTTTGGTGTGGTACCAAAAACGATGTGGCAAAAATTGAATCCGCCCGACGAAAATAATATGTGTACATGGGCAATGCGTTGCTTGCTGATTGAAGATGGGAATAAATTGATCTTGATCGATAATGGTATCGGAGACAAACAAGATGAAAAATTCTTTGGACATTATCATTTACATGGTGAAGACACCTTAGAAAAATCTTTGAAGGCACGTGGGTTTGGGTTAGAAGACATCACGGATGTATTCTTATCCCATCTCCACTTCGATCATTGCGGAGGAAGTGTAAGAAAAACAAAGGACGGAATTAGTTTCGAATTGAATTTCCCCAACGCAATATTTTGGTCGAATAATGATCATTGGAAATGGGCTACCGAACCCAATGCGCGTGAGAAAGCGAGTTTTTTGAAAGAAAACATTTTACCTATCCAAGAAAGCGGACAATTAAAATTTACCACCGACGGAGCCGAAGTATTTTCAAATGTTAAAGTAAAATACATGAATGGTCATACAGATGGAATGATGTTACCACATATTCAATACAAAGGAAGAACGATTGTGTTTGTGGCTGATCTTCTCCCTTCCGCCGCTCATCTGCCAGTTCCATTTATCATGGCTTATGATACGCGTCCACTCATTAGCATGAACGAAAAGGCGGCATTTATTAAGGAAGCACAAGAGAAAGATTATATTTTATTTTTTGAACACGATCCCCATCACGAATGTTGCGATTTAAAGATGACGGAGAAAGGTGTTCGACCCAATAACTTTTTCAAATTATCTGAAATAGTTTAAGTGAAGAAAATAAAACCATCAAACTCAATAATTGCAAAATAAAATTGAATTTTTTAGTTTGACACCATTGAATGATGACAATAATATAGGCATACAGAAAGATCATCTCACTTAATCCCACTTTCCATGTGCTCACCGCTCCAGGAAGATGCTGCATGTGCATCACCAAATAATTGGAGAATGACAACATACTTTGATTGAACAAAACAATGTATGGCAATACAAATGGTATCGCTGTAAAAAGTAATTGTATTAGGCAAGAGTAAATGGTGATGGTGGTAATGGGAATCACAATCAGATTAGCGATAATAAAATAATTTGGAAATTGTCCGAAGTATAAGAGTGAAACGGGCAAGGTCATAATTTGTGCGGCAATGGAAACGCTCGACAATTCCCACACTTTAAACATCCACTTATTTTTCGGAATCCATAATTTTAGGATGGGACGTTGCAGCCAAATAATTCCCAATACTGCGAAAAAGGAAAGTTGTAATCCAGGTTCATAAAGATTAAACGGATTCACCATCAAAATAAAAAACAAGGAAGCACCTAATGCTCCTATTCCTTCATTCTTTTTATCCAACCAAGTTGCCAACATATGAAAAGTACACATGGTTGCTGCACGAACAATTGATGGCGCTGCCCCTGCGATCATGGCATACGCCCATACTAGCAAAATCACTAATGGATAATAGAGATGTTTTCCATATTTCGATTTCAATAAAGGCTTCAGTAAAAATCCAAGCAAAAAATAAATAAGTCCAACATGCATTCCTGAAACAGCTAACACATGCAAAGTTCCCGTTGCAGCATAAGCCGTGCTGAGCTCTTGATCGATTGGAATTTCGTCACCCACGATTAAGGCCACCGCAATGGCGGCTTCCTTGGTATAATTAAATTGCTGCATTAATACCGAGGCTACCCATTTACGACATGCAATGGCTAATCCAAAAAGTGAAAACTCAGGTTCATCAACATTCACTTTTGCATATTGACGAACAAACATTCGATAAAAAACTTGTCGGTGGTGACTCAAGGCTGTGTAAGTTTTATCTTTCTCCAAAAATATTTCTTCAGGTGTATCTGTAAAAATAATTTGATCGCCGTAAAGCAATGAATCTCTATAATTCTTCTTCGACAAATACAATGTAATTTTTCCAGATGCATTCTTCCAGTTTATCCCGTTGAAAATTGCTTTTACTTCTGCTTTAAACTTGAAAGACTTCGGTTTTTCTTGTGCACCTGAAATCAGTTCCACTAAATATTTATCTTTCTTCAATTCATGTTCGAAATGTGTAGCCCAAGGTCGTTCTTTCGAAAGTAAACATAATTCAAATCCTGCTAACAATAAAAATAATTGAAGACAAACTCCAAAAAAATGACGTTTGCCAAATGTAGTTTTCAATGTAAACCACATACCAACAGCAAGAGGCATTAACGATATTAAAAATAGTTCATGGTAATCGTTTTCAATAAAATATTCAGAAGAAAGCAAACCACTAATAAATGGAATCAAAAAACGAAGCACGGGCATTTTCTTGAATAAAGTCCAGCTGCTGCCGAAAATAATACCTCGTTTCGATGGGTTCATCTGCTGCAAAAATCAACAACTAAAAAAGCCTACTTGGTTTTAAACGAATACAAATGTTTAACTCTTGGCTTGCTTGAATTTCAAATAGTTACAATAAATAAATCAGCAACAATAAAAAACAAATTCTTATGCGATAATAATTCAAGTTTTATTAAATAGAGTCATTTACCACGGAGGTCACAAAGGTTTTCACGGAGGTCACAAAGCTTTTCACGAAAATCACAAAGGTTTTCACGGAGTTCACAAAGAGAATGTGACAGCCTCTGTGTTTCTCTGTGCCTCCTTTGTGGTCTCTGTGGTAAAAGAAAATTTATTAGAAAACCATTCATTTCACTCATTGATATTATCTTTACCAAATGAGTCTAACCATGATCTTTCTAGGAGCTACAGTAATAATGTCGCTCATCGCTTTCTCCAATGAAGAATTAAAAAGAAAGTGGATTTTAAATCCCTACTTAGTCCATCATCGCAACCAATGGTGGCGCATGCTCACTTCGGGATTTATTCACGCCGATTTTATGCATCTATTTTTTAACCTTTTTGCTTTTTACGGATTCGGTATGGCGGTAGAAAATTATTACAATGTCATTTTTGAAGAGAAAGGAATGCTCTACTTTATTGTATTGTATTTGGGTGCCATTCTCGTGGCTAACGGACCGTCCTTAGCTAAAAATAAAGACAATCACTATTACAATTCCTTGGGTGCTTCAGGCGGAGTATCGGCTATTATCTTTGCTGCTATTATTTTCCAACCCTGGAGTAAAATTTATTTCTTTGGAATTATTGGAGTTCCAGGAATTATTTTAGGTCCGCTCTATTTATTGTTAGAGTACAAACTCTCAAAAAGCGAAAATGCAACGGGCATCAATCACGATGCGCATTTCTGGGGTGCTATTTTTGGTGTACTTTACACCATTGCCCTAAAGCCCGACTTAATCTTCTACTTCTACGATCAACTGATGAATGGTCTCTAAGATGGAAAAAATCGCCAACGTCGTTTACAATGGAAAACTAATTCCAGAAACAGAATTGAATCTACTCATCCATAACCGTGGATTCCTTTATGGAGATGGATTTTTTGAGTCGATGCGTTTTGAGCATGGAAAAATATTACGTTACAATTTGCATTACGATCGTTTGTTAGGAAACATCGAACTTTTACAGATGGATGCAAGTCATTTTCCTTCCTCGTCCGACTTAAACACAATGATTTTAGATTTGTTGGAGTCGAATCATATCAGTGACTTCTCCCGAGTGCGACTTAATATCTTTAGAGAAAGTACCGGAGCTTATACACCTGAAAACAATACAACATCTTACCTCATCACTTGCACTCCGTTAGATAGTCCGTATGTTTTTCCGATGCAAGGATTAAAAGCCGGAATCTATGATCAACAAACCAAAGCAGCTGGACCTTATTCCTGTTTAAAATCGCTCAGCAGTCAGTTCTACGTGATGGCCGGAATTTATTGCCGACAACATAAATGGGACGAGGTATTGGTGATGAATACTCAGGGAAATCTTATTGAAGCCTTAAGTAGCAATTTCTTTATTGTGAAAAACAATATCCTCATCACTCCCCCACTTTCAGAAGGATGTATCAATGGTGTTTTTAGAATTTATTTTATGCAATTAGCAAAGCAGCATGGAATAGCTTGCACTGAAGAAAAAATTCAACCCAACGATGTGTTAGAAGCAGATGAAATTATTTTAACGAATGCTGTGAAAGGTGTGCAGTGGGTGGAGTTTTATGAAGAGCACGTTTATGGATGTGAGATGGGTAGGAAGCTATTTAATATGATTTGAAAATCTTGAACGAGTGGGTTACGAATTACGAATCAATACGAATGTACGAATTACGAATCTCCGAATTTACGAATACACGAAGATAGAATTCTAGCACCTAAAATACTTACAGTTTAACCGCTAGGAACGCAAGGAAGGCGCTAGGGGCGCGGGGCAATCATAAAAAATCATAATCATCATAATAAATCAGTGCCTGCCTGCCGAAACTTCAGTGTAGGTAGGTTCCATCATTCATAGAAATAACTTCAATAACTATGTAAAAACTAATCTTTCTCCGAAAGCTCCAACCACCGCATCGACTTCGAGTCTAACTTTTTCTCGGTATCTTGAAAATCGATGGAGCATTTTTGAATTTCATCAACGGGAAGAGCAGTATTCATTTTATTGAGAAGCATCTCCTTTTTCTTTTCTAAAAGTGCGATTTCTTGCTCGAGGGATTCGAGTTCCTTTTGCTCTTTGAAACTTAATTTTACTTTTTTCTTAGCGGGTGCTTCAACCACTGCCGCAGCAGGTAAAGTAGGCTTGCGATCCGATTTCTTTAATGGAGTTTCTTCAATGATGCTACGGTACTCTGTATAATTTCCATGAATGTCCTTTATCTCGCCATCTCCATCAAAAACGAACACGTGATCTACTAAACGATCCATGAAGTAACGGTCGTGGGTGACCATTAAGAGGCAACCTTTGTATCCTTCTAAAAATTCTTCTAAAATATTTAAGGTGACAATGTCTAAATCGTTCGTGGGCTCATCCAAAATTAAGAAGTTTGGATTCTTAAGAAGGATGGTCATTAAATACAAACGCTTCTTCTCGCCCCCACTCAACTTCGAAACATAAACGTGTTGCTTGGCTCCTGTAAATAAGAAATGATTTAAGAACTGAGAAACACCAATGTAGTTTCCATTTCCAGTTTCTACATACTCAGCTATGTCTTTTGCGACATCGATCACACGTTTATCCTCTGGCAAGTTCATGCCTTGCTGAGAATAATAACCAAAGACTACGGTTTCGCCCGTTTTCACTCTGCCTTTATCCGGTTTGGCAAGCTCCATAATCATGTTGAGCAAGGTGGATTTTCCGGCTCCATTGCGACCAATGATTCCAATTTTTTCCCCTTTAATGAAGGTATAACTAAAATCTTTTAGCAACACTTTCCCATCATAACTTTTGCATACATTTTCCAACTCCAGAATTTTACTTCCGAGTCGATTCATCTGCATGGTCATTTGCAATTTATCATCTGCTCGTTTTCCTTTAGCTACTTTCTCGGTATCGTAAAATGAATCTTGCCTCGATTTGGATTTCGTTGTTCGCGCTTTTGGTTGGCGACGCATCCACTCTAATTCACGCTTATATAAATTTCGTGCTTTGTCGACCGTTGAGTTCGATTGCTCCTCACGCTCACCTTTCTTCTCCATGTAATACGCATAATTTCCATTGTAAGTATATACATTGCTGTCATCTATTTCAACAATGACATTGCAAACATTGTCCAAAAAATATCGATCATGGGAAATTAAGATGATGGATTTATTCAATCGCTTGATGTATTGCTCTAACCATTCAATCATGTCGAGATCGAGATGGTTGGTGGGCTCATCGAGTAATAATACATCGTGATCATCGATGAGTAATCGCGCTAAAGCCATTCGCTTCTTTTGTCCACCCGACATCAACTTAGTTTCTTTGTCGAGTTGATGAATTCCTAACTTACCCAATACTTCTGCTGCACGCGCTTCATAATCCCAGCCGTTGAGTGAATCGATGGCATCC
Organism: Bacteroidia bacterium; assembly: GCA_046160245.1. Taxonomy (GTDB): domain Bacteria; phylum Bacteroidota; class Bacteroidia; order AKYH767-A; family OLB10; genus JAJTFW01. The sequence goes on along the minus strand of JBJXGU010000258.1, from coordinate 2,634 downwards.
ATAGCGATCTGCAATTTTCCAGGGTCAATTTCCTCTCCACTGTTGATAATCTGCTCATATTCGCCAATGGCATGCAGTACAGGATGTCCAGGTTCAAAGATGCAATCCATCACCGAAGCCGTTGGCGGAAATTGTGGATCTTGCTCTAAATAGCCAACTCGTAAATCCTTGCGAAAAGAAACAATGCCTTCATCGGCAACTTCCTTGCCTGCAATAATTTTCATCAACGTGGTTTTTCCACTTCCATTGGCAGCAATAAGCGCCATCTTTTGTCCTTCCGATAAGGAAATATCAATTTTTGTAAATAATGGCTTCTCATTAAAGGCTTTCGATATCCCCTCAGCGGTAAATAAATTCATGGCGCAAAATTACAGTTTCTTTGGATGCTATTTGGGGTAGGAAGATGGATTTTTAGCATTGAAAATAAGGCTGAATCAAAAAATGAAGGGTCGAAAGCTGTGAATCCACTAATTTTCTACATGCAAGTACGCCAAACCCAAGGTGATTAGTGTTGACATAAAATGCTAATTCCAATTCTAAAACTGAAGCGTTTTTATGGTTTTTTTCATCAAATATTCGTATCTTCGATGAGTGGCAAAACAGACAAAATTTCATCTCGGAATTGAAATTGACAAGTTAACAAACAGCATTGTCAATACAATATCTGGCGATAGCTTTCCAACTGATGTACATCCATTTTCAAAAGCTGATTTAAAAAATGTCTCTTTAAAAAGTGGTTGGCTATTTAAATGGTCAAATGAGTTTAAACAATCTGACCGACAAGTCTTCAAGTTGACTATTCAAAATAACCCAACTATAATTCAAGGTCTTTTGAGCATAAGTGACCTCAAAGATCACTTCTACTTGAATCTCATAGAAAGTGCTCCTTTCAATTTAGGAAAAAACAAACTTTACGAAGGGGTACCAGGCAATTTATTTGCATTTACCTGCAAGACTTCTTGGAACAAAGGATATCAAGGATTTGTATCTTTTACATCCAAATCAAAGTTGGTAGATCATTATGAAAAAACATTAGGGGCAACGCATGTTGGTGGAAATAAAATGATAATTTTCCCACAACAAGCATTGAAATTAATTAAAAAATATTTTCCAAAATAATAATTAGAAAAATGGGATACGTCAAAGAACCAGAAGGTATAGATTTCTTCGTTAAGTCAACACCATTGAATGATGATGATAGAAAAAAAATAAGTGAAATAATCGCTTATTATAAGGCAACTGGAAAAATAAAACCAATTGCAAAATCAGCTGTAAAAAAACCATCAAAATCGATCAAAAAGAAAGTATCAGCTTAGTTCTTTTAAGTTATTATTCATATTGAATAAGTGGTAAATCCAGCGGCAATCAAAAAAAACTAGGCTCAAAGAATCAAATCCACTATTTTTACTGCATGCAAGTACGCGAAGCCCAACGTTCCGAATTGACCATCATCAGCAATCTCGCCCGAAAAATTTGGATGGATCACTACCCTTCTATCATCTCCATGGAGCAAATTGAATACATGCTGGAAAAAATGTATAGTGAAGCAGCCTTGCAGCAACAATTGACCGATGGACATCGCTTTTTTATTTTATCGGATGAAAAAATCGATTTGGGCTATTTATCATTTAGTCAAACCGAATCAGGAAATTACTTCTTACATAAGTTTTACATCGATACACAACATCACCGAAAAGGATTAGGGCATTTCTTTTTTGATACCGTTTTCAATGCAATTCATGATCTAAAAACAATTCGATTGACAGTGAATCGAACCAATCTAAAAGCCATCAACTTTTACTTTAAAAAAGGATTTATTATTGAAGAAGTGAAAGATTTTGCTATTGGAAATAATTATTTCATGAACGATTTTGTAATGTTGCATATACCGACGCTACATAAGAACTAGTCTGAATGATAAAATATTATTTTATGCAGGTCGGCATTATGCCATAATACTTGAATCTAAATAATTAATCCAAATGGCATAAGAAAGTAATTTCAAATCCTATTATTGACTAATTTTACACCATGGCAGGCAATTCATTCGGACAAGCATTTCGCATCAGCACTTTTGGTGAATCACACGGTGTTGGAATTGGTGTGGTGATTGATGGATGTCCTGCAGGATTGGAAATTGATTTGGAGTTCATCCAAAGTGAATTGAACAGAAGACGTCCCGGGCAAAGTGAAATCACATCTCCCCGCAACGAAGCGGACATCGTAGAAATTCTCAGTGGGGTTTTTCAAAACAAAAGTACAGGCGCTCCCATTGCTTTGTTCATTAAAAACAATGATCAACGTCCTGACGACTACGAACACATCAAAGAAAACTGGCGACCAGGTCATGCTGATTTTACATACGATCAGAAATATGGTTTCCGTGATCATCGTGGTGGCGGACGATCATCAGCACGCGAAACAGCTGCACGTGTAATGGCGGGTGCCGTAGCTAAACTTTTGTTGGCGCATCACGATATTCAAATTTCAGGGTATGTGAGTAGTGTTGCCGACATTCACGTCACGCTTCCTTACACTCATCTCGATTTAGAAAAGACAGAAGAAAATATAGTACGTTGTCCAGAGAAAGCGACGGCGGATAAAATGATTGCGCTCATTGAAAATATTAGAGAT
>JBJXGU010000257.1:0-4543 GCA_046160245.1 Bacteroidia bacterium | reverse complement strand
CATCGAATAAAAAGAATGTAGGCTCCTTAATCGTTTTAGGAATTTTATTGGTTCTCTATTTACTCTTCTTCAAAAAACCAACAGAAGAAACCACCTCAAATAGAAACCAACGCGACCATCGCGAAGCCGCTTTTCGTCATCAACAAATTTACTACACGAAGCACGCACAATGTCGTATGGATTGCCGCAGTATTGATGAATCAGAAGTAAAAGAAATTTTACAAACGGGAGAAATCAATTATTCAAAAAGCGATATGAAATCTAAACCTTGTCCAAAGTATGCAGTAGAAGGAACTACGCATGACGGACAACATGTACGTATCATTGTTGGAAATTGCAGTTCACAAGCAAGTATTGTTACTGTAATTGATTTGAATAATGATGTTGAATGCGATTGTAATTAATTTAATTTTTAAGGAGTACTAAAATCGTAAAAAATCGTTGCTCCACTCATCAGTACGGGTAATTTGCTCCAGGTTTCTATAGAGGACAATTGTCTTACTACTAAATAATACGATTGATTCAATAAACCTACCGGCACGGGAACTGAAATATTTCCGAAGATGTCCATAACGGCTTGGGTTGAATGCACGAGTGCAAAAGGAGTGGTAGTATTTCTCCACTGAAGTTGTATCGTATCACAAAGCAAGGGGTTTGTAGTGACGCCAACGTTAAAAAGTCGAGGTGTTAATTGACCATTAAGCGCATATAAACCTTCCAGCATGCAACTCACATTAAGCAGGGTCGATCCTGCACAATTCTGAATTACCACTGGAGAAGCGTTATTACAATCGATAGAAACCGTATAACTTCCCGCAGCATGAACGTATATACTGGGAGTAGTTGCTCCTGTACTCCATAAATAACTGTTTCCAGAAGTAGCAGTTAACAACACCGAATCGCCGGGACAAACAATAGTATCGGAAGCTGTAATGATAGGATCAAGAACATGTTTAAAAATTACATCATCAATCCGATATTGTGTTGATGTGTTTGTTTGAATAAATCTTAAATGAAGATTAGCAGATTTTGGAATTGAACCGGTAGCCGTACGTAAATACCATCCGGCTCCAGTTGAAATCACTGGAAAAGACAAATCCGTAAAATTAATATTGTCGGTACTCACCTGAACCTTTAAATCTTGACCTGTGTTTGAGATAGTATTTTTATACAATCCAAAACTAACGGACATGTTATTTGAATTTAATGTATTGATGCCTGAGATGGTGAAATATCTTCCCACAATATTTGTAATGAAAATATTGGATCCTCCACTTGCTCCGGAATATCCACCTAATGACGTTTGTGTGATGCGTACATCTCCGGTACCTGACATCGTCAAAGCTACATTCTGAAATCCATTCGAGTTTTCGTGGGTAGCAATAGGAAAAGTACCTGTAGTAAGTCCCATGCTTTCAGAAAATAAATTTTGCAAAAGGGGAGTTGATCCTATGCTAACACTAACCATGTTGCTAGTAGAAATACATCCGGCAGCACTGGTTACACTAACGCTATAAGATCCGGCAAGACTAACAGATATAGTAGATGTAGTTGCTCCTGTTGACCATAAATAACTACTTCCGGAATTAGCAGTTAATGTTAATGAATTACCAGAGCAAACTTGAAGTGGTCCCGCAGGAGAAACGCTAGCCAATCCACCGCTGAGTATCGAAAAAGAACTTTGCGACATCGCATTGTTGGAGTTATTTGCATCTCCCGTTAAACTTGTAAAAGCATTTACTAAGTAAGAACCCGGTAAAGTTGCGGAGTAATTTACACCTAACGTAACGATTGTATCTTGTCCGGCTACAAGTGAACCTGAGCTGAGTAAAAGATTAAATGTCTCTGTCACATTATTCGGATTTTTGATAGATGCATTTACAGTAACTAATGAAGAACTAAAATTAATGGTACTGGATGCAAAATTATGGACGCGCAATTGTATCGTTCTATTGTTAGAAGGGCAATAAGTACCATTAGTCAACAGCGCTGTCACACCTACATCTCCCCCTAAAGAAATAGGAAAAGTAAATTTCATCGTTACAGGCAAGTGATCGGATGCATTGTATAAAGCATTAATGATGGTTGGACTTGCAAATGTATTGGTAGAATGATTCAATGAATCATTATAATGATTTCCATCATTACCAAAAGCTACTAAAGAGTTAGGAACTACATTCATTCCACCGGCAAGAGAAATGGCTTGCGAATACAATATCATATCAAAGCGATCATCCAATCCGCCGTCAGCACCGCCTCCAAATGTTCGATTTCTGGTTGATTGTGTATGATAGTTCGAATAAGCGGCGATATTCCAGATACCTGTTATATTTATCATATCAACAAAATGACCTTCGTTGCCCGATTGATCCAGAAGCAACTTTTGATAAGCTGGTTCGATGCTCGAGTAAATATTAAAATCACCGACTACTATAAAATTAGAACCTGGCAATAAAGCGTTCGTCACTTTGCGCAAACTATCTACCTCGGCTGAACGAACAGGTTCTTCTACTGAACCTGAGCCTGCTTTTAAGTGCACGGCATACACTCGCAATGTATCACCAGATCCAATATGCACTAATTTATATTCGTAAATATTTCTTAGATTAGTAATTATTGTTTTCGTACTGATAAATTGAAATTTTGATGTTTTATAAAAAATTCCGGCATCGGTATCAGGTCCATTTACAAATGCAGCAGTACCATATTGCACGATTGTACTATTCATCACATCATTCAAAAACCAATTCAATCCGGCACTGGATTGAACTTCTTCCACCACTAAAATATCTGGATTTATTGCTGTAATGGCGGTTCTATAAAAGGGATGACGCAACGTAGTATCAGCAATAGATGCCGACCCTGAACTGATATCTGGATATCTTAACAAATTATATGTAGCAACTTTCACTGTATCGAACAGTTGCGAATAGGCCACCACCGGAGCAAATAATGCATAAAAGAAGATTAAAAAACCAATAACGGATTCTTTTTTTAGCTTAATGTGCGTCGACAGAAATCTATTCAACAGATTTGATAACCTGTCTAATTGAATACCAAACATGTAAGGGGAGGGGTTTGCTTAGTTTCACGCAAGATAACAATTCCTTTTTGATCCTGCAAGCAAAAAAACATGGGCTGAAATTCATACTTTTACAGCACTGAATTCCAAAGATCTCTACGAGTTGGAATTTCTTGTATTTCAAGTGAAAAAAGAAAATACTATTTAGACATCAATGCAAAAAATAAAGAATTATATCAATGGAGTTTTAGTTGAGCCCATCTCTGGAAATTATCTCGACAATTACAATCCTTCAACTGGTAAAGTATATAGTTTGATTCCAGATAGTGATGAACACGATGTTGAACTCGCAGTGAAAGCAGCACAAGACGCCTTTCCGATATGGAGTGGTTTGCCAACACAAAAACGTTCGATGTTATTAATTCGATTAAGTGAATTAATCGAATTAAATCTAGAAAAATTTGCAGTTGCCGAATCGGTTGACAACGGTAAGCCGGTATGGTTAGCAAGAACAGTGGATATTCCAAGAGCTGTTGACAATTTTCATTTTTATGCAACGGCTGCATTGCATCAAAGCACAGAAACGCATTCGATGGGTGAGGTTGCGTTGAATTACACCTTGAGAACTCCAATAGGAATTGCTGGATGCATCTCACCTTGGAATCTTCCCTTGTATTTATTCTCCTGGAAAATTGCGCCTGCCCTAGCTTCTGGAAATTGTGTGGTAGCCAAGCCCAGTGAAATCACACCCATGACGGCTTATTTACTTTCTGAATTAGCAATCGAAGCCGGCATTCCACCGGGAGTATTAAACATTGTTCACGGATTGGGAACAAAAGTGGGTTCCGCCATTGTAGCGCATCCAAAAATTCAAGCGATATCATTTACTGGTGGAACTAAAACCGGAGAACATATTGCACGAGTAGCAGCGCCGATGTTTAAAAAACTTTCTTTAGAACTAGGAGGGAAGAATCCAAATATTATTTTCGCAGATTGTGATTTTGAAAAAGCTGTAAAGACAACCGTGCGTTCTTCTTTTGCCAATCAAGGTGAAATATGTTTATGTGGATCGCGTATTTTTATTGAGAGACCGTTGTATGAAAAATTTAAACTTGCCTTTTTAGAAGAAGTAAAAAAACTCAAGGTAGGAGATCCTTCCGATGACAAAAATTGGTTAGGAGCTATTGTCTCAAAACCACACATGGAAAAAATTCTATCCTATATTGAGTTAGCGCAAAAAGAAGGAGGTAAAATTTTACACGGAGGAAACCGAGTTCAGTTAGAGGATGAGTTTGCTGAGGGGTATTTCATTGCGCCCACCATCATCGAAGGACTTCCGCATGATTGCCGAACTAATCAGGAAGAAATATTTGGTCCCGTAGTAACACTACAACTGTTCGACACAGAAGAAGAAGTATTGACTTATGCGAACAGTACCAATTACGGATTAGCAGCTTCTGTGTGGACACAACATCTTACCAAAGCGCATTATGTAGCCGCTAAATTACACAGTGGAATCGT
>JBJXGU010000256.1:0-8129 GCA_046160245.1 Bacteroidia bacterium | reverse complement strand
ATGGGTATTTCGAGGTGGCGACGATATACATGTTGCTTTATTTGTTTGCCGTTCCGAAGGGTTTCGTTGTCCCGGCCAAAAACCAAATGCGTGATGTAGTAAATTTTCGCTAAGAAGTCTAGAATTACTTTTACGAATGTAGATGGATTTATTCGCTTTTTAATTTTATTCGTATCCTTTTGTTAACAGACTAATGTTAAAAGCAAAAGAGACCACCTTATGGGTGATCTCTTTAAATAAATTTTATTCGGTTTGATCATCGTAGCATCTCATCCATCGTTCCCGTAGCAACGCTGTGATATCCAGATCGAGCTTTTGCATAAATGGCTTGTGCTTTCTTTTTGCCTTCCACGGTTTCAGCCAAAGCCGAATACAAAGGTTTTAAGAATTTTCGGCGACCCACCGACGTTAGGAATTTTTCTAAGGATACATCGGCAGTAGTATAATTGCTGAGAATGCATATCTCCAGCCATTGACATAATATTTCACTGTTTCCACTATTGGTAAAGTGAAATTGTTCGTCCAATGATTTCATTTTTTCTAACGATAAACTGTCAGGCAATGCTCTTAAAAAATATACCCAATGATGCGTTGTCCACCCTTGTGGATTTTCAATTTTCTTTCCTTCTTCAAATGTTTTCACTACAGCATCTACTTTTTTTAATTCTGTGGATTCCACTTTCGGAAAATTGTCGGGCAAACCCGGACCATACACCCAAATGTTTTCTCTGATTTTTGTATTGCGCAGTTTCCCATCTCCCTGAATTAAATTTTTCTCCAAATAAGCTAAAAAATCTTCCGTCGTAATACTTTGAAAAGCATGCTCAGCAAAATATTGTTTTAAAAAGTTATCCCAACGCTCACGCCCTACCGCTAATTCAATATTGAGTAAAAAGAATCTTCCTTTCTCATAAGCAATATCATTCATTCCATCATCTGGATCTCTTCCTTCTAAATTCAAATACAAATGTGAGTCGGGATTATCGGGTCCCATTTCTTTTACTGTCTTTCTCAATTCTCCTTCAGCAAGTACTGTCGCCATGTCTTCAAAATCTTTTCCATAAAGTTTTTCCATGATGCGCGATTCGAAGTAAACAGTGAATCCTTCGTTTAACCAGAAGTCGTTCCATGTGGCATTGGTAACTAAATTCCCACTCCAGCTATGCGCAAGTTCATGCGCAATTAAAGAAACTAACGAACGATCGCCAGCAATAATGGTAGGTGTTGCAAAAGTGATGCGCGGATTTTCCATTCCTCCAAAAGGAAAGCTCGGAGGTAATACTAAAACATCATAACGGCCCCATGCATACGGTCCATATAATTCTTCTGCAGCAATTACCATCTTGGGCAAATCAACAAATTCATAAACGGCTTTATCAATAGTAACAGGCTCAGCAAAAATTCCACTGCGTTTATCGTAAGCATGAAAACGTAAATCACCTACGGATAACGCCATCAAATAAGAAGGTATAGCTTGCGGCATATTGAAATGATAAATACCATCAGGATGTAAAACGGTGTCGTTCTCAGCACTCATCAATGCCATCAATCCAGGGGGGCAAGAAATTTTAGCTTGATAAGTAAATCGAATTCCAGGAGAATCTTGTAACGGAATCCACGTGCGCGCTAAGATGGCTTGACTTTGTGTAAACAGAAAGGGATGTTCTCCACCTGCAGTTTGCTGCGGTGTGAGCCATTGTAAGGCAGCTGCAGCTGGATTGGTAGAATATGCAATTTTTACTTTTTTCGTATTCGGTTTAATATGCACAATCAGTTCACTTCCTAAAAAAGGAACAGCGGGCATCAATTCATATTTAGTAGTAGTCCCATCATCTAATGTGATACTATCAATTTTTAGATCTCTCGAATCTAAATGCAGTTGATCCACTTTTTGTAAATTTTCAATTTGCAATGTCGCCGTGCCACGCAATTGTTTGGCATCAAAATCCACCTGTAGATCTAAGTCTAGGTTTCGTACCACCGCTTCTAGTGGACGCGCAAAGGAATGAACATCTTTTCTGGACATATTTTCTTCTTTAGTTTTTGATGAATTAGATTGGCAGGAAGCCAAGCTCATAAGGGCAAACGCAATAAGTAGTAGTTTTTGCATAATGATGCGAAGGTAATAGATCTCTTGTAAAATAGTTAATTCTTATGTAATCGAATCTGTTTTTTCGACAAACGTTAGTACTGAATCGAGAATCATCCCAATTTCTCCATCTATTTATTAAATGCTTCAAGCAATTCATGTATTTTTGTACGGATGAAAAATTGGAAACAGAAAATCATAAGATGTGGTAAAATCCTTTTTATCAGTTTTTCTAGTTTTTTAATTTTGGTAATTCTTTTTGCATTTACTACAGGTCCTTATTACCTGTATCATTGGTTGGGAACCAGTAAAAGTGAATTCCATTTTCAACCTCAATGCATAATTATTATGGGCGGTGTTGGGTATCCGGGTGAGTCCTCATTAATTCGTTCTTGGTATGCTGCTGAAACTTGGAAGAAAAATCCATCTGCAACTGTCATCATCACACAACCTGCCGCTGCTTGTATTCGACTTGAACTTAGTGATGCATGGGGGATCCGAAAAGATTTGATGATTCGTGGTGTGGATAGTACCAAGATTCTACTTGAAATAAAAGGTAAAAATACAAGAGAAGAAGGAATGGAAGTAATGCGTATTTTACCGGGAGCAGAAAAACAACGTTGTGTTCTTATTACTTCTCCAGAACATATGCGAAGATCCATTCTCACTTTTAAAAAATTGGGCTTTCAGCAATTGGGAGGTATTCCAACATGGAATGCAATAGGGCCCATAGATCTTGGTTATAAGGATAGTAATTTAGGAGGAAATAATGTTCCTCTACCCGAAGTAGGGGGGAGTTTGCAGTTGAGATACCAATTCTGGAATCATTTGCGTTATCAAGTGATCTGTTATCGAGAATTGATTGGATTGGCTTGGTATCAGTTGCGAGGATGGATATAGCGTGAATTTTTAAAGGCAAACTTGATATTCAATGTGAATGGCCGTATCTTTATTATTGCAATCCTCAGACACAAAATGGGATTGTTGTATATGAAATTTGATTTATGAATAACAAAGTAAAAAGTATTTTAGTAACCACTTTATTTCTAAGTATAGTCCAAACCGTTATAGCGCAAAAAGTATTTTTGGCAACGGGAGCGATGGCTCATTTTTTTAGTGAAACTCCATTAGAAAATATTGAAGCCAAATCCCAAAGTATGACATCGGTGTTAACAACGGGTTCAAACAAAATTCAATTTAATGTTCCCATGCGTACTTTTAAGTTTGATAAATCGCTCATGGAAGAACATTTTAATGAGAAGTATGTGGAGTCAGAAAAATATCCTAAAGCTACTTTCAAAGGTGTTATTAATGAAACATTGGATTGGTCGCGCGATACCGTGGCCTCTGTTACCGCTACCGGAACTTTTGAATTGCATGGGGTCACTCGGGAAATTACAGAGAAAGGGACATTGAAAATTGTTGGCGAAAAAATCAATTTAGTAGTTGTCTTTGATATCACTTTGGTTGATTATAAAATTAGAATTCCCAAAGTCGTGACAAAGAATATCGCCGAAGTGATTCGTGTCAATTTAGAATGCGATTTTATTCCTTACGTTAAAAAGTAAATTTCATTTTTCGGGGAGATGGGTTTATTGACTTAATCAACCATCAACAGACAAGAAAATTTATTTCTTGTATCCTAATCGATCCCCTCTGTCATGGATAAAACCAATTTGATGGAACTATTTGATATGTAGCGTCGGTATAATTTTTAAGTTTGTGCATTATTCAACGTGATGAAGGAATTTAAAACAGAGCAGGATACAACAACCCATCTCACACAAACAGTGTCGGGAGGTTTGACTGTAGATTCGGGTGCAGCTCCTGTTAAAAATGTTTTTCGCTTTCAGGATGAAGAGGAATCTATCCCTCTAGCAAAGGAAGATTCTGTTGTTCAGGTTTCTAAATCGTTACAAGGGCCACGCATTTTTCAAGGCCATTTACTGCGCCCCCAACATCCCAACGCCCAGCCACTCACCAACGAAATTGGCGATTGGTTCACGATTTCTTTAATCGTTTTGGTCGCCTTATTTACTTGGTTTCGATTCTTCTATTATCGCATCTTCCGTCAACTTTATACTTCATATTATAACCTTACCACTACCAACCAAATTGTTCGGGATGAAAGCGTATTGCTACAACGTGCGTCCCTCATATTATCGATTATTTCGTATATGTTGATGGGATTATTCTTGTATCAAATTAGCATTTTTTTGGATTGGGATATGGGCGTTTTGCAAGGTGGACTCATCCGATTTGTCTTTTTATCGCTTTGCGTGGCGGTTGCCTATTCGGTAAAAATGATTCTATTGAGATTCCTAAGCACAGTATTTGACCTTGAAAAACCAGTCGCTTTATACATTTTTAATGTCTTTTTAATGATCATGATGATTGGACTTTTGTTATTGCCAATCAATATCTTACTGGCCTACGGACCCTTCCAATATCGCTCTTGGATACTATTAATTGCTTTAGGGATTATAGCGTTACTTTTTGCATACCGACTGGTCCGAGCTATTGGAATTTGGATCGGTATTCCGGGCTTCTCACTATTTTATTTGTTTTTGTACCTTTGCGCATTCGAAATCGCCCCTCTACTGATCATTTGGAAAATGACCGGGATGTAGTGCAATGACGAATGAAGTTTGGAAATTACCCCATTTATCAACGACCCTTGAAAGTAAAGTCCATACTAGTAACACAGCCGAAGCCAGAGTCAGAGAAGTCGCCTTATTACGATCTTGCGAAGAAGTACAACCTGAAAATCGATTTCAGACCCTTTATACACGTAGAGGGAATTGCTGCTAAAGATTTTCGCAAGGACAGAATAAACATTCCCGACCACACCGCTGTCATCTTGACCAGCCGCCACGCGGCCGATCACTTCTTTCGTATATGCAATGAAATGCGTATCACGAATATGGAGGAGCTGAAGTATTTTTGTATCTCGGAGTCAACTGCATTTTATTTACAGAAGTACATCACTTTTCGCAAGCGTAAAATTTTTAGCGGCAAGCAAAATATTAACGATTTATTAGAAGTACTTAAGAAGCATAAGAAAGAAAGATTTTTATTGCCTTGCTCCGATATCGCCAAAGAAGAAATTGCTGATGCCTTAAATGCGCACGGTATTATGTTCACCAAGTCAACTATCTACCGAACGGTTTGTTCCGATCTTAGTGATTTGGCGGATGTGAAGTACGATATGTTGGTGTTCTTTAGTCCAGCAGGAGTCACTTCTCTCTTCAAAAACTTCCCCGACTTTAAGCAAAACACCACCCTCATTGCAGCTTTCGGATCGCAAACATCTCAAGCCGTTGTAGAGGCAAATCTCCGTCTCGATATTCAAGCACCCGTTCCCGAAGCCCCATCCATGACGATGAGCATTGAGAACTACTTGAAAAAGAATAAATAACCATCGCTCAATTCGGTTGAGCAACCCTTTCCTAACCTGGCCCTCTTCTAATTATTAACCCCATTGCCGTGCCCGGTCATGACAACCTCATCTACTCTTCCTTCAAATTCTTACTCGTTTAACGAAAAGTTAAAAAGCAGGAAAATCTTGGATGCACTTTTCACAGAAGGGAAAATATTGCACGGAGGCCAGGTTCGATTACTTTTTATGGCACAACCTTATGCCGAAGATTTCCCGGTTAAAGTAGCAGTCTCCGCTCCTAAAAGAGCGATGAAGTTCGCTCATGATCGCAACCGAATGAAACGCCTGATGCGAGAGGCTTATCGGATCAATAAACATGCGCTCATCCAATACTGCCATCAAAAGAAAATTGGCTTAGCAATATTGTTCATTTCTCGGTGCAATACACCCCTCGATTACCACGTTACTCAAGAGAAAATAATCCTACTTTTGAAGCAGATTATTCAGGCCCATGAAAAAAATACTAAGTAAATTCTTTCTTGCCTTGATTGCTTTCTATAAAAATGCAATTTCACCTTATTTAGGACCTGCCTGCCGTTATACTCCTACCTGTTCGGAATATGGCGCAGATGCCATCAAAAAATATGGTCCCTTCAAAGGCGGATGGCTCGCCATAAAAAGAATTCTATCATGTAACCCTTGGGGTGGACATGGTTATGATCCCGTTCCCTAATATTAATTATGAAAGAAAAAATTTCTAAAAATTTACGTCGCTTCCGAATGTTCATTCTTGCTCTTGTGGTGGGGATGGGTTTGTATTCGTTTAAAAGTGCAAACGATAATTTCTTCGAGCTCAGTCGTAACCTCGATATTTTCACAACGGTGCTTCGTGAACTCACGGTGTATTATGTTGATCCCACCGATCCGAAATTGTTGGTGGAGGAATGTATCAACTCTATGCTCGAAAGCTTGGATCCGTACACACAGTTTATTCCTGAAGATGCAGCAGAGGATTATCGTTTTATTACAACAGGACAATACGGTGGTATTGGGGCATTGATTGGACAACGTGGGGAAGATGTGATCATCACCGATCCGTACGAAGGGTTTCCTGCACAAAAATCAGGATTGCAAGCTGGCGATATCATTCGAGCCATTGATGATAAAGTTGTGAAAGGAAAAAAGTACGATGAAATTTCAAAGATGTTAAAAGGGCAACCGAATACCCCCATCGCTATAAAAGTTGAACGTAAAGGATCTGCCGAGCTGGTTGCATTGAAGTTGATGCGCGAAGAAATTACCATTAAGAATGTTCCGTATTATGGTGTAACGGATGATCAGTATGGGTACATACGTCTGGGAAGTTTTACCGATGATGCCGGACAAGAAGTGAAACATGCAGTAGAGGATTTAGTGAATAAACGAAAAGTAAAAGGGTTGATTTTGGATCTGCGTGGAAACCCAGGTGGACTTTTAAATGAAGCTGTGAATATTGTAAATGTATTTGTCGACAAAGGTCAGGAAGTAGTAAGTACTAAAGGAAAAGTGAAAGAGTGGGATAAAGTATATCGTTCTTTGAATCCGTCTGTAGATACAAAAACTCCGCTCGTTGTTTTGGTGAGTAGCGGTTCTGCATCTGCAGCTGAAATTGTAAGCGGTGCTTTGCAAGATTTAGATCGCGCTGTCATTATTGGCCAACGCACTTTTGGAAAAGGATTGGTGCAAACTACCCGACCGCTTAATTACAATTCACAATTGAAAATTACTACGGCTAAATATTATATTCCAAGTGGTAGATGCATCCAAGCACTCGATTATACACATCGCAATCCAGACGGTAGTGTAGGCAAAGTTCCCGATTCATTGATCTCTGAATTTAAAACGAAGATGGGACGAAAAGTTTTCGATGGTGGAGGGATTTCTCCTGATTTTACTACGGAGTCGCCAACAATTAGTAGCATCTCCAGATCCTTAATCAATAATTATATATTGTTTGATTATGCTACAGAATATAAAATTTCTCATCCTGCCATTGGTGATGCAAAAAACTTTATCATCACCGATGAAGAATTCGAAAATTTTATTAAATGGCAAAGCAGTAAGGAATATGAATACACTACAGAAAGTGAAATCATGTTGAAGGAATTAAAAGAAAAAGCCGAAAAGGAAAAGTACTTCGAACATATTAAAGCAGAGTATGAGTCGGTAGAGAAAGTGTTGGCCCATGATAAAGCAACCGATCTTCGCTTAAATAAGCAGGAAGTAAAGTTACTTTTAGAAAATGAAATTGTTTCTCGCTACTACTATCAAAATGGTCGTATCGAAGCAAGCTTTAACGACGATCCCGATATTCTTTCTGCCATCAAAGCTTTAAAAGCACCACAAGTGTATCAATCGATGTTGAGTCGATCGTATACGCCATAGTGACAAAGCATTTTTTCTTATCCAATTTAATTCCTCGTGGTAATTGTATAATTATTCAGTATGCTAATTCTTAGTTTAGAAAAGTAGCGATGACTCTATGAATTCCGAATTGAAAATAGTTCATAGAGTAGGCGCCGCTATCTTTTTTTTCGGTGTGATCTTAACTGCTTTTTCGATGCCACTGTGGAATTTAGGAATGAGTTTAGGGCAATTCACTATGGCGGGTGGATGGTTACT
>JBJXGU010000255.1:0-4304 GCA_046160245.1 Bacteroidia bacterium | reverse complement strand
AAGCATTTTGTCCGGTAGAAGCATCGAGAACGAGTAAAATTTCATGCGGTGCATCGGGAACAACCTTTTGCATCACGCGTTTAATTTTCGAAAGTTCGTTCATTAAATTGATTTTATTATGAAGACGTCCTGCAGTATCGATGATACAAACATCAGCGCCTTGTGCATGTGCAGAAGAAACTGCATCAAAAGCCACCGAGGCTGGATCTGCACCCATGCCTTGACTCACGATAGGCACATCCACACGCTTCGCCCAAATGATCAATTGATCCACAGCTGCAGCACGAAAAGTATCGGCAGCGCCAAGCACTACGGACTTACCGGCATTCTTAAATGCATAGGCTAACTTTCCAATGGTGGTTGTTTTACCAACTCCATTCACGCCCACTACCATAATTACATACGGTTTGGCAGGAAGCTCGTCCACTAAATTAAAATCGACTTTACTGCCGGCGGTATTCTCCGACATCAATCCAACAATCTCTTCTTTCAACAGGCGATTCAATTCGCTGGTGCCTGAATATTTATCGCGTGCCACACGATCTTGAATACGCTTTACAATTTTGAGGGTTGTTTCCACACCCACATCACTCGTCACTAAAATTTCTTCTAAATTATCGAGTACTTCATCGTCGATGCTGGTCTTACCAATGAGGGTCTTGGTAATCTTTGAAAAAAAACTCTCACGGGTCTTCTCAAGTCCCTTATCGAGTGACTCCTTTTTCTCTTTATTGAAGAATCCGAATAATCCCATTTTATTTGCTTTTGGCACTAATAAAAACAGCCTCTTTCGATGGAAAGAAGCTGTCTGATCTGGTTGATTGTCAGAATATTACTTATCTTTCAAGAAATCTTTTATATGGTCATTGTGAACGATCTCTTCTTTAAAAGAGTAAGATCCAGTCACTGGTGATTTCACCATTTTGATCACTTTCGAGAATTCTTTGCCTTTACCGGTTTTCAGTGTAGCAACTACTTTCTTAGCCATGTTATTTTATATTGGGCGGGAGGCCGATTATTTAATTTCTTTATGAAGCGTCATTTTCTTGAGGATAGGATTGAATTTTTTCAATTCTAAACGCTCAGTGGTGTTCTTCTTGTTCTTGGTGGTGATGTAACGACTGGTGCCTGGTTTACCAGAGTTTTTATGCTCTGTACACTCCATAATCACCTGAACGCGGTTACCTTTCTTAGCCATGGTTTAATGTATTATTACCCGTAATTTGGGTCGGCAAAGATACTACGATTATAAGCAAAATACAAAGGATTCGGAGGAAATTATGTTATTTACTTGTAATCAATATCTTACATTTAATTTTTCAAGGATAATTAAAGCATATACCTCTATCAATACTCTGATGGAACCTGCCTTTGCTGAAGCTTTGGCAGGCACGCGCAGATTTATTATGATTGTTATGATTTTTTATGATTTCCTTGCGACCGCAGCTCAACCCACCAAAGCGCCAGCTCATTTTCAAATTTTCAAATTAATCCATTTTCAAATTAAAACTTCACCCACTTATTAGTGCTAAAATACCCATCACTCTCAATTCGCACCTGATAAACTCCCCCAGCCCAATTTGAAGCAGGAATATGTTGCATGGTTGACCACTGAGGAAGTGTTTGTTTGTGCATCAAACGACCTTGCAAATCATAAACACTCAATATTCCATTTTTATTTTGAGGAAGCAAGTACAATATTTCAAAACCCGAGCTACCTGGATTGGGAGATAACTTTATGCTGAAATCATGTTTTCCAAATTCATTTACTCCCGTACTAACCAAACACGGGCAACCTAACGTAGTATCGCAGCCTAAGTAGTAATTAGGGTGGTAAACATTGCCTCGCCAAGCATAACATGGTAATCGGATAGCATGTTGCTGGACATCACAAGCTATACCATTGCTATCAGGATAATTTATGAAATGCATATCAATAACACTGTTTCCAGAGGTTATATATATTTTACCATTCCCGGCTAAATACATCATCCAGAAAGAAGTTTGAAGTATTGGATATGGAAAAGCATAGCCATCATAAACAGCTACCGTATCTAAGCTTGCTGCAATATTAGAAGTATCCAAATTAAGTTGAACAATTTTTAAGAAAGTACTTGCATATAGTTTTTTCGAATCCGAAGAAAAAGAAAGGCCAAGTCCTCCATCATTTTCTATATAAATCACTTCCGTTTTATTAGAAAGTAAGCCAGTACATCTGTCAAAATCAAATAATCGAATGTAATTATTTGCAGCTCCAAATGTGCCATCATAATAAAGGTATGCAAACTTTTTACCATCGGGAGAAAAACTCATTTGTCCGAGCAAATAAACAGAAGGTATTACGCCTAATGTTTGCTGTATAGGAGTAGAAAATCCAGCAGCACTTAACTGCATAGTATAAACAATATCAGAACTGTCTTTAAAAACCAATACCCACCAATCCACACCATTCGCATGCCTACATACAGCCATGCCCAGGTTTAGTCCAACTTGTAAAGCAACCTGATTTTTTTGACCGGCAACAACTCCACCTAAACCTCCATTAAGCGTTTTGTCAACAACAGTATAGTACAATCCGCTCGATTTAAAATTAGAAGAACTAGTTCCAGATTGATGTAACAAATATATTTTGTTCGAATCAGATGGATCAGGTACAAATACGGCTGAATGTGGATAAGGAATCCCCTTAGTCGAATTACACCAATTCGCAGTATATGAATTTGGAATCAATCCACCTCAGTTCTGCATGGTATCGCCTGTGGCATCAGCAATCCAACAACCATTGCTTACCATTAACAAATTTCCGTTTTCGTCTGAAAGATTGCCTTGAGCGGCACGAAAGGGCATTTTGAAATTAGCTGGTGTTAGTGTGTAATTATTTTGGGTAAAATAAAGATCAGCTTTAGTTGAAACGACATTCGTATCAAATAAACCAACATCATATCCCAATAGCCAATGAGAACTCATCCCTTGCGAGTAGCTGTAATTCGGCAACAAATTAAATAACAAAACAATTAAAGTAACTGCGTATTTAAGCTTTTGCATTATCGAATCACTATATGGTTTTGTTTACACAACTCATTTATTTGCATCTTGAATTTTCACAACATCAAATACTCTTAAACTAAAGCGCCAGCCCATTTTCAAATTTTCAAATTGAACTATTTTCAAATTATTTACTCTGCCATCATCTTCTCTAACTCTTCAATGCTCCTCGGCAGACTGATCGTCATATTCACAGGATCCCCATCGGTAACGAGAATATCATCTTCGATACGCACTCCGATGCCCCACCATTTGGGATCGCAGTTACTGCCTTGGTTGATGTAGATGCCGGGCTCGACGGTCATCACTACTCCAGGAAGTAAGGATTGGTACGTTCCTGCGTCATGCACATCTAATCCTAAATAATGGGAAGTGCCGTGCATGAAATAATTTTTCGCTTCAGATTCTTTTTTGATGATGCCTAAGTCGATTAAGCCTTTTGCAATTACAGCATAAGCTGCATTGTGTGCTGCTCTGAAATCATTTCCTTTTCTGCATTTTTCGATGCCCGCATTTTGAGCTTGCAACACTAAATTATAAATGGCTTTTTCTTCTGTTGAAAATTTTCCATCGACGGGAATCGACCGTGTAATATCAGCCGTGTAACCATGATACTCTGCGCCCATGTCGACCAAGAACATATCTTTTGCCTCTAAACTTTTTCGATTATACGTATAATGTAAAACACAGGCATTGCTTCCGCCGCCGCAGATGGAAGGATAGCCCATGTATTCGGATCCGCCTTTTTTAGAATAATACTCTATGATGGCCTGTGCTTCGTACTCTGCCATTCCAGGTTCGAGTTGTTTGATCATCGCTTTGAAACCATCCATAGTAATGTCCATCGCTTTTTGCATCAACACAATTTCTTCCTTGGTTTTTATTTCCCGCAATTTAGCCATCATGGGTTTTAATCCCGATTCATTTACAACTACCTTCGATTTCTTGATTGCCTCTTGAAAATAATCTACTAAATCACCCAACTCCGCATTCGCCAAAGGAGAATGATTCGGTTGATTCGGATAGATGGCCATGACCTCATTCAGCGTACTCCAATTCAATCCAAATTCTTTAAAGTCGATGCCCTTATACACGGATTTAAATCCTAGCATTTGCTTAGCACCATCCACTCCTAATCGCTTGCCTGTCCAAATTTCACTGGATGGATTTCGATCTTGAACAAATAAAATTTCATTGGTAGAAATACCATCAAACGTTCGCGGTTCTTTTAAAATGATAAGCACCGCATTGGGCTCTAA
>JBJXGU010000254.1:0-21223 GCA_046160245.1 Bacteroidia bacterium | reverse complement strand
CCTTACTCCAATTGTTTTCATCGGGTACCCAACTGTGGTAACGACCTGCAACGAAACTTTCGGGTATAGCATTAAAAAGTGGATGTTCCTTTTTCAATATATTAACTTCCCTTGGAATTCCATGCATTACTTGTTGCAACGGCTTTAAACTTCCTCCAAAAGCCATAGCTATAGCTTGATGTCCTAAACAAACGCCCAGCATGGGTTTAGTAGGTGCATATATTTTTATCAATGGAATTAAAATTCCTGCTTCTTCAGGCAACCCGGGCCCTGGCGACAGAACAATTCGATCGAAGCTACTTACTTCTTCCAACGTAATTTCATCATTTCGATAAACCGCGATCTCTTGCCCTGTCAATTCGGCAAGATACTGTTGGAGATTATAAGTGAATGAATCGTAATTATCGAGGAGTAATATCATAGCATGGGAAATACTATTTCCCGAGACAAAGTTATTAGAAAATAAAGGCAAGAAAGGTCAAAAGGAAAAGTCTTTTGATATTCCAATCAATTTATCACCTTTGTCGACAAATTACACCATGAAAAAGATCATTGAAACTTCGCAAGCTCCAGCTCCCATTGGACCTTATTCTCAAGCCGTACAAGTGGGCAACCTTTTATATGTTTCCGGACAAATTGCAATTGTTCCTGCCACTGGTGAACTGTTGTTAAACACTATTGAAGAAGAAACGCATCAAGTCATGAAAAACATTGGTGCTATTTTAAAAGAAGCCAATACAGATTACAGCAAAATCATCAAGACCAGTATCTTTTTAAAAGACATGAACGACTTTGCAAAAGTGAATGGAGTGTATGGCGGATATTTTACGTCTGATTTTCCAGCTCGTGAAACCGTTCAGGTAAGTGCTTTGCCTAAATTTGTGAATGTAGAGATCACGGTGATTGCCATGGTGTAATTATACCCATTGCAAGTATATTTTACCAGTCTAAATTCGTCCAAGCGGTGAACGACTCACGAGCAAAGGGATCGGCATCTTCAATTTTTACAATTTGTAAGGTATCAAACCATGCATTTGAAGATTTCTTCAACTTTACTTGTTTTTCTTTTTTCTGGCTGAATATCGTAAGACTAGTACTTCCTTCCTTAAGTGCACAGAGTTCATTCAAATTTCCTTCAACTTTCCAACCATTGCAAGAAATAATTTCATCATCCTTAGCAATCCCTGCAATTTCTGCAGGTGAGTTTGGCAATACAGTAAGTACTTTCGTGATTCCACCTTCCACAATCACTCTTAATCCATACCATTGCTCGTGAATCTTTTTAGATGGGTTTGTCGACAACCAACAACCTACGGTAGGCAATAAATCTTGCAACATCTCTTCATACGATTTTCGCGAGTGAATTGCTTGATTAAAAATTTCTTCAACGCCTTTATCACTCAGCGAAATTGCTAATCTTAATATATCAGATTCACGGTATCCATTTTCATTGGTAGAAAAATCGTTAAAGAGATGAACATATAAATCATCGAGGGAATTCTTTCCTTTACTAGATCTACGAATGTATAAGTCTAACATCAGTGCTACTACACAGCCTTCATCATAGATTGATGTTTTGCGAGCGGGAACACCTGGAACATATCCATCCAACCAGGTATCGAAACTACTCTCGGCAACGGAGCTACGAAAGCGACCATAATTATCTTTATGTTTTTGGATGCGTTGATTTAGCTCTGAAAAAAACTCATGCGTATTAAAAAATTTACTTCTTGCTAAAAATAAATCTCCATAGTAGGTGGTAAATCCTTCGTAAACCCATCCTAAGCGACTATAATTTTCTTTAGTATAATCATACTTTACAAAATCGTGTGGACGCAAAGTTTTTACATTCCATGCGTGAAACAATTCGTGGGAAGCCACGCCCATCAAATCCGAATACATCTCCTTATTCATCAGTTGATAGCCGGGTCCTAACGCTAAAACCGTACTGGCTTTATGCTCTACACCGTGGTAAAAACGATACGGCAATAACAAAACTAAGAAGTGATACTCCGCAACAGGAAATGATTTCATCATATCAAGTTGAACACGAGTGAATGCTTCAAAATCGTGAAGGATTTTTGTCCAGTCGGGCTGACATTCTCCATACAACCAAATGTGAAACTGATAATCATTCACCGAATAACTGCGATGTTGCAATGCTTTAGCAGCAAAAAAAGGAGCATCTAATAATTCATCTAAATTTTCAGCTCGTAAAATATTATTTTCAATCTCTGGTAATGAACAAGCGATTTGATAATCCGAAGGAATTTCAAGATGCAGAAAATAAGGTTCATTCGCTTCGATGGGATCATACAAAATACAATGTACGGGATTCAAATAAAGAAAATCGTTATCGAGCCAGCAAGCGCCGGCATCGGGTTGTGCAGCATAATACTCATACTGCAAAATAATTTTACCGACTGGTGCTTCATCAATGCGCCATCGATCCTTATTTATTTTATGAATGGGAAGTTCCGTTCCACTTTCTGTAGTAGCAATGAGTCCTCTTAAATTCTTTGCAAAATTTCCTAACTCATATCTTCCTGGGCGCCATGAAGGCAGTTGAAATTCGATGGGTCCATGCTCCTTCATCTCTTTTTGTGCTTCTATGAATACAAATCGAGATTGTGGTACAGGCGTTTTAATAATGTATTTCATAGTAGTAATTCCCTACAAATCTATAACATTAAAGAAGTAAAAAATTTAATAAAATTGATTTCAGGAGCATCCTATCAACAACCAAATAACGCAACTTGATAATACTCCTAATTCTTCAGTAAAACAGATCGATAATTCTGAACTATACAATAATATATGCTTGTAGCTACTGAAAATCAATCACTTTTCAACAATAATGATAAATAATATAACTTTGCCCTCTCAAAAGAATATCTTGATATGCAATACGATTTGATAGTAGTAGGTAGTGGTCCTGGTGGATATGTAGCAGCGATTAGAGCTAGCCAGCTTGGATTAAAAACTGCAGTAATTGAAAAAGAATCACTAGGTGGCATTTGCCTGAACTGGGGATGCATTCCAACAAAAGCCTTATTAAAAAGTGCTCAAGTTTTTGAATACTTAAAGCATGCTGCCGATTATGGTATCACCGTAAATGACTTCAATGCCGATTTCAATAAAGTGATTGGAAGGAGTCGTGATGTGGCTGATGGAATGAGCAAAGGGATTCAATTTTTATTGAAGAAAAATAAAATTGATGTCATCAACGGTTACGGAAAAATTAAGCAAGGAAAAAAAGTAGAAGTAACCGCTGCAGATGGTACAGCAACTACTTACGAAGCTCAACACATCATTTTAGCAACAGGAGCGCGCAGCAGAGTATTGCCAGGACTCGAGCAAGATGGAAAAAAAGTAATTGGATATCGTGAAGCGATGACCTTACCTACTCTACCAACATCTATGGTGATTGTTGGATCCGGAGCTATTGGATGTGAGTTTGCTTATTTCTACAACAGCATGGGGACAAAAGTGACCATTGTTGAATTTATGTCAAACATTGTTCCAATTGAAGACGAAGATGTATCAAAGCAATTAGCTCGTTCATTCAAGAAATCAGGAATAAGTATCATGACTGAATCTAGTGTTGAGAGTGTGGATACTACAGGTGCAGGTTGTAAAGTAAAAGTAAAAACTAAAAAGGGAGAAGAAATCATCGAGTGTGAAATCGTTTTATCTGCAGTAGGAATTACTCCTAATATTGAAAATATTGGCTTAGAAGATGTAGGTGTCATCACAGACAAAGGAAAAGTATTAGTAAACGATTATTATCAAACGAATATTCCCGGCGTTTATGCCATTGGTGATATTGTAAAAGGTCCGGCATTAGCACACGTAGCTTCTGCAGAAGGAATTTTATGTGTAGAAAAGATTGCGGGGCTATCAGTTCATCCAATTAATTATGGAAACATTCCGGGATGTACATATAGCTCTCCTGAAATTGCCTCCGTGGGTATGACAGAAAAAGCAGCGAAAGAAGCGGGTATCGAAATTAAAGTTGGAAAGTTCCCATTCTCTGCAAGTGGAAAAGCGAAAGCAGCGGGTGCAAGCGATGGATTTGTAAAAGTTATTTTTGATGCTAAATACGGTGAGTGGTTAGGCGCACATATGATTGGTATGAACGTAACGGAGTTGATTGCAGAAGTTGTGGTAGCTCGTAATTTAGAAACAACAGGACACGAGATCATCAAATCGATTCACCCTCATCCAACCATGAGCGAAGCCATTATGGAAGCGGCTGCCGATGCTTATGGAGAAGTGATACACATGTAAAAAAATATTTCTATTAAAATTAGAAGGGAGCTAATCGCTCCCTTTTTTTGTATTTATAATCAACGAATATATGTGTTAACATCACAAATAAAACAATAATTGTCTTTTTATTAAACTTAATAAATTTACCACAGAGACACAGAGGCACTGAGGGGCACGGAGAAATGCTAGCTCCTAAATGCCAAAAGTCAAAAAGCTAAAGTATACATAGCAAAACCTAATTTTCCATTTTCAACCGATATCACTCAGTGATTCTCCGTGCCTCCGCTCCTCTGTGGTTTTAAAATCTCAAATTAAAACTCAATTCGATAGCCGAGTATAGGAATCAACGGAGTTTGATAAAACGTTTTCACTTTCCCTGTTTTCGAATCAAAAAAATCACCAAAAACATTTTTTCGATTCGTCACATTTTGAACATCCAAAGAAAAAATATGCGTTGCTTTAGGTCGGTTACGCTTCATGCTGATTCGAATATCCGTTCTAAAATAAGCGGGATTCTGTCCAGTAAAAGCTTGCTTCTCGAAATAATAAGTACTTTGTTCAGCAATTGATTTTTCCAGATCGATGGGTGTAGTTCGCAATCCACCAGCATAAATCATTTTAACATTTAAACCAATAATTCTATTCTTAAACTTACTACCTGTTTTAATCTCCTTTCCTCCTGTAAAAGTAAATGTGTAGTTTCCGTTGAACAACGTATTCCTCCATTTTCCATCGTTTGCTTTGTATTCAGATTCATAAATGGAAGAAGAGAATAAAAAATAAAGATCATGATGCATAAACTGCTCCAATGTCAATTCCACTCCATAATTGCGACCTAATCCATCATTGGTTAACGGATCCGTATAATAGCCGTCGCGCAAGTTCAATACACTAAAAGTATTTGAAGTATCCTTGCTGATGGGCACATCGAATAAATGCTGGTAATAAAATTCGATCTTATAATGAAGCCATGGTTTCACTAATTGATCATATCCCAAAACAAAATGATGCGACTTTGTTAATTCCAACTTCATATTGGGATTGTAAATGTTTCCTAAACTATCAATTGCTTCTGCAAAATAAATTCCCAATGTTTGAATTTGACTATGCAAACCATAACCGATTGACAAGGTCTTTCCCTCCGAAATTGCAAAACTAGAAGATGCACGTGGCTCGATTGAGAATGAATTATTTAAAGTGAGTGCGAGGTAATGTACTCCAAATTGCAATATCCATCTTTCAGTAACTCGATTCATCCAGGTCGAATAGGCTTGGATGGTATTGCTTGAATTGGCAATGTCCAATGCGACAACCATACTATCAACATCAGTGTCAAAACTATTTTGGTAAATAGAATAATTCAACTTCGACAATACAATACCAGATTTGACAGAATTACGAGCATTAATTTTATAATTTAAGTTCGTTGAAAACAAATAGCGATCATTTACAGTTTTTGCAACTTCCCTATTCTCAAATTCATATAAATCACTCAATCGCTTTTCATTAAACTTATTTTCAAATTTAGAACTAACCACTGCCGAACGCAGAAATAATTTCTTACTCAAGGTCACACTATGTGTTACTCCAACAGCACCTGTGTTAGAAATGAAATCACTGCTAAATCTTTCAAAATCCTCCTCCCATTTAGTAGAATCCTTCTTAGCTTCAAATTCCTGACTGCTCAATCCACCAAATCCAAAAATGGTAAATTGACCCCATTTATTTGTAGGAAGAAAAACATTAAAAGACAAATCCTGAAAATCGGTAATTGCATCGCCTAAATCCAAAAATTTGGTAATTAGTGTTAACGTGCTGTAACGATAATTTATTAAATACGAGCCATTATACTTCTTGCTAAAAGGTCCTTCAGCAGCGACATCCAACCCTAAAAAATTTGCTTGAACAGTAAATTCATTTCTCTCGTTATTCCCCTTTCTCAATTTTAAGTCGAACACTCCACTCAATGCATTTCCATACTCCCCATTAAAGGCACCCGTTAAAAAATCAGAGTTCGACAATAATTGTGAGCTTAGGATGGATACACCACCCCCTGCGGTTCCTGGGAATGCAAAATGATTGGGGCTTTGAATTTCCACCCCTTCCATACGCCATTGAAGTCCGTTAGGTGAGTTTCCTCGAATGGAAACATTATTATTACCATCATCAGTGTTAACCACACCAGCAAACGAACTTACCATACGAGCAGGATCATTTACGGCAGCTGCAAATTTTTGAGTTTCTTCTACTGAAAAGGTTCGAGTACTCACCAACGACATTTCATTGATGGCCTTTTGCTTTTCCAATTCAGCAGTGATGGTTACTTCCTTCGTCTGAACTAATTTCTCACGTAAAGACAACGTTAAGACCAACTCCTTTCCAGAGTTTAATAAGACATTTGGTCGCAAAAAATCTTCATAACCCATCATCACCACTTTAATCGTATGATAGCCCACTGGAACCTTGTCCAAACGGAAAGCTCCATTCATATCTGCATTTACGCCCATGACTGGATCCAAATCTGCAATGACTACCGTGGCTCCAGGCAACGTTGCTTGCGTGATTTCATCAACAACGACACCACGGATAATTTGGGTGGGGACTTGGGCCTTCGACTCACTCCCTAAAAGCAATAAAAGGGAGATTAATAACAACAATTTATTCATAAAGTTAACTGCAATTCTAATTTACACCTTATCTTGGTCGAACTATTCAATTTAGTGTACAAAGAAAATAAATTACTTTGTGAATACTATATTTGTTTTCCCAAATGTTAAATATTAAAGGCAGAGTGACTATTACTACGTCTAAAACCAATTCTTTTAAAACCAGCATTACTTAAATTAAAAATGCGAACCACCTTATTTCAACTCATTATTGTTGTTTTGATACTTTGTTCGTGCCAAAAGGAAAAAGAAATTTCGAGAGGGATTTACTATTGGCGAAGTAATTTTGAAACCACCTCACAAGAATTACAAAAACTATCAAAACTAAAAATCAACAAGCTTTATCTACATTTATTTGATGTAAAAATGATTAATGGAAAGGCGGTACCTGTTGCTACCATTCATTTTAAATCGGACATACCTGATTCTCTTCATATCATTCCTGTCATTTACATTACGAATGAAACAATGCTTCAATTACAAAAAAGCGAATTAAATGAATTAGCCATTAAAATAAAGAAATTATCGCATCAATTACTAGGGAACTATTTCTTTTCTGTTAAAGAATTTCAATTCGATTGTGACTGGACAGATAAATCAAAAGAAAATTATTTTTATTTCCTTCGATATTACTCCAATTTGGAAAATGAAACCATCTCACTTAGCGCGACCATTAGATTACATCAAGTAAAATATCAAAACCGAACCGGAATTCCTCCTGTTAGTCGAGGTATGCTGATGTTTTACAACATGGGAAACATAAGAGATTACCAAAGCAATAATTCCATTTATAACTCACAAAATGCAGAGAGTTACCTAACAAATGGGTTGAAATACCCAATACCATTAGATGTATCCCTAGCTGCCTATAGCTGGGGTATCTTATATCGCTTTGGCATTGCGACCGAACTAATTTCTAATCTTACTAAAGAAGAATTAACAAAAGACAGCCTCATTTTAAACTCACATTCGAATTTTTACAAAATAAAGAAAGAACATTTATTTCATGGAGTATATTTACAAGCTGGCGATGAAATTCGTTTAGAGGCAATCGATCCGAAACAGTTACAGCAGGCAGCAAAACAATTATCCAATAGATGGAACCATGAAACATTTACTTTAACTCTCTACCATTGGCATGACTACTTATTCAACACATTCAATTCGGAAGAACTGGAAACTACTTTTTCTACTTTTAATTAGTGGTGTAATTATTCCATATTCAACACCAATAAGCAAGGCTTGTGGTGGCTGGGACGATCCTGATTTTACAGAAATACTTATGTTTAATCCGGAGATCATTGATATGCCAAATCAATCGCCCTTCTTTTTAAGTATAAATGACTATTATCAATACAGTGACTATGATCGAGAAAACAGTAGTAATGGAATTAACAATCAAGAATGGCTAGAATATACACAACATTCCATTTCTTTCGATACATTAAATTGGCTGATTTACAAATCCAGTATTGAAGAAATTAAAATAATAACTAAAGATGTTAATGAAAACAATCCAAATATTCTTTTAAAACATCCTTCTCTTTCTTCATTTATAAAATTAAAATATGCTAAAGAAATCACCAATTATTTACTAGCCGCAAAGATTACTGAAAATCATTGCCAATCGAACCTTTACTCATGGGAACCAGTTGAGAGAGATACAATCAGTATCTATAAACATATTCAAGATCTGCTTTTAGAACGAAAGAAAGTGAAGAGTAAATTTCTCAAACAGCGATACGACTTTCAAATTCTTCGCTCTTATCTCATCCTTGGAAATAATGAACAAGGAATTAAGTATTATCAGCAAAACGCAAAAAAAAATAAAAATATTGGAAGCATGTATTATCGCTGTTTAGGCTACTATGCCGCTTTACTTTATAGAGAAAATAGATATGCCGAATCCAATTTAATTTACGCTCAAATTTATGACCAATACGAACCTCAACGTTCGGATGCCTATTCCAGCTTTCACCCATTGGAAGAAAGCGATTGGCAGCAAACACTTCATTTAGCTAAAAACAAAAGAGAGAAGGAAGTCTTATGGCAACTCTATGGATTTTATTCTAATCCACTCATTGGACTACAAGAAATAATAAAAATCAATCCAACAAGTGACTTACTCGATTTATTATTGGTGAGATCAGTAAATATAGCTGAATCAAATTGTCTTAACAATTATCCAGATTATATAAATGAGGAATACAATAGCAATTACAATTCATCCATTGATGGAAACCCAATCAATACATGGGCAACCATTCAAAAAAATCAACTCGACTCTGTAGCTACAATTATTGACAAACAGCTTTCGAATTCCAATTTTAATCGTAAAAAAGTATGGGCTACTGCAGGAGCATTTATAAATTATTTACAAGGAAATTATGCTTCTGCATCGAAACTAGCAACCCAGTATGACGATATTAACGAAGACGTTATTCACGGACAAAATTTAATTACTCAATTATTGGTTCAAGTAGCGGAAGCCAAAAAATCATTGCTAATTGATGAAAATGAATTATTTGAAAAGCTTGACAAGTTAAGTAATTTAAAAAGTAAAAATGTTAGAGTTGAAAACTGTGAACGTTTTGTTTTTAGACAATTAACAGAGATCTATGCAGAGAAATTCGAAGTGTATAAGTCGGTATTGTGTAATAGAAACCCTAATGAAGATTTAAGTGAGATGCAGCAATTAGACGAGCTAATAACCTTTATGGAAAGTAGCAACAAAAGTAACCTTGAAAATTACTTTGTGTCCACTTATCCTCTCAACCTAGAGCAACTCTACGAAATAAAAGGCATTTACTCACTTTATCAATATAAATTCCAAGAAGCCGACAACTATTTTGAAAAATCTACGGTTTCTACAGAAGGAACTTATGGAGATCCATTCAATATAAAAATTACAGATTGTCACGACTGTGATCATGCGGAATCGAATGCTACTAGATATTCTAGATTGGATTTTACAAAAAAATTAATTGCGCTCCAGACTAACGCAAAAAATGAAACGAACGTTGAAAAAAAATCAAGAATATATTTTGAATACGCCAATGGCTTATACAATATGTCGTATCATGGAAATGCAAGATCACTTCAAGGAGGTCCATATCCTTTTGACATGTCAGATAATTTAGGAATAAGATTCTATACCTATGAAAATGATCGTGAGCAAAACGAAAATTCATCTACTCCAAGAAACATATCTCTATTTAATGATTGTCATGAAGCCATGAAATGGTATAATGCAGCCAAATCACTTACTAAAGACGTCGAATTTGCAGCTCAATGTGCATGGATGTCTGCTAAATGTGAACATAATATTTGGCTGGAAGAATATTACAATGGAACCAATGATTTTATTGCTGAGAGAAATTTTGAACTGCTCAAGAATGAATACCAAGACACGAAATATTTCCAACAAATTATTTCAGAATGTGGATATTTCTGTACTTATATTAACGGTCCGGATAAAAACTGTATTCGCAATAAATAGCATGAAATCTACTAACGACCAGCATCTAAAAACTGCTTTTCTAAAAGTACATCTTCAGTGAGTGATTCCTTGACAAAATCATTTAAAGGATACAATTTAATAGCATTGTAATCATGCCAGAAATAGCGATTATAAATATACTTACTCGTATACAAATTACTTGAAAATTTGAATTCCTGAGATGGACTTTTCATAATAGCAATGGAATCATCTGACACCCAAAAAAAGTCCTCTTTCAATTCAAATTCAATCGTATTATACACTGGATGTATTAAATAGTGAGTATATTGTTGATGAAGCAATGATGGATAAACGCTATCATTCACCCAATTAAATTCAGCTTCAATTAACTCTTCTTGCTTTAACCAAATAAATTTACCACCTGAAGCTTTAGAATCCATTCCAGAATTTGCTTTTCTAGTCTTATGCATGCTATACTTCAAAATAGCGTTATCGTACTTTCGAACAATGATCCAACCCAATACATCAAATAACTTTTCATCAACACTAAATTCCAGCCATTCAAACTGGGAACTATCTTTATCCAATTCTCTAAAATGATAAACTATATTATGATCGACTGTTGAATTGAAGATGTTGCCTAGTACATGATAAATAGGATTCGCTTTCAACAAATCCACAAAATGATCTGCATGAACTTCTTTATTCTTTTCTGTGATTAGAGCTCTTCTTATTTCATTTATTTTAACTCGCTCCAGACTATTTTTATTGCTAGCAAAATACACTTCATTGGCAGCCTCCACCAAGAACACAACTTTGCCATTTTCCCAATGATATTGCCTATAGAAACCATTTAATTTAAAGGAGGACAAAGGAACGCCTAACTTCAACTTACTACGTACTTGCTTCAAAAATGTAATGGGCGTCTCCTCTACAAATGAAAACTCAGTCAAATTTATATTTTGAGGCGTCAAGAACACTTTTGTCGTATTCATTTTATTGAAATAACTAATGGGAAATTTCTTCAACAAGTATCCCATACGACTAATCAATATTGTGTCCAACGTATTTAGTTCATAGTTCGTTAATTGAAATCTTCCCATTGAATCTGCAAAAACGACGCGATTAGAAATTAATAACTGTACCGTTGCAAATTGTATTGGATTTTGATTTACGGCATCCACAATCTGAATGGTTTTCGATTGCGAATACACGCAATGATTCCAACTCAAAAAAAAGAAAAAATACTGAAGAAACTTCGCTTTCATTTTTCCAATTTTTCTTGTGATTGAGCTGAATAAAAGCCTTTTGAATTCGCTATGCTTCTTAGGAGATCTTCTCCTTCATTTCTATTTCCAGAATAAATCAAATTCATTGCTAAATGAAAATTTACTTCCTCAACAAATGCTGAATATTTTTTCATTTTCAACTTCCGCAAATTCTTAATTGCACCCTCGTAATCTCTCAATTCTGACATGGCTAAACTCGAATAAAACAATCCATTGTCGTCATTTGGATATCGATTCAAAATAAATGACAATTGTTCTGCAACAAGCTTAAATCTTCCTTTATCAAAATTATCCATTGCAGATTCCAATAAATCACGATAATACACTGTATCCTCATCCGCAAAAATTTGCTCCATCCCCTTTTCATTTGGATTTGCAAATCGAGGGTGAAGGTTTGATGGAACTTCAAATGGTAAATCTAATGGACCATATTTTTCAGTAAAATCCATCACCTTCAAATTATACATGTAAATTATGGGGGTTAAGGGACGATCAACAATTTCTAACTTAACTTGATTTCTACCGGCTAACACAATTCCTTTCTTCTCAATGGTAAAAAGCTCATCCTTCCATCTATTCGCAGAAATAGATTCGAGTTCAATATTTTCTAATTCATTACTTTCTAAAGTCTCAACAATCTCCGATACTTTCTTTTCTTCTTCAACTAATTTCAAATCTGATTCAACATTTACATAAGGAAGCGCTGTCGAATCATCTATATTTGAGTCACCCTCCAAAGTATTTGCGCTCTCCTTCGAATTCCACCACCATAAAATGGAAATCACACACAATAAAGCTACCATTACTTTTACAAATTTTAGAGAATAACTTGGGGAAGCATATGGATTTTTTAACGCTAGCTGTTTCAAAGATGCTGGAGAATCCATCGCTGCGAAACCCTCCACAGCACCTGTGCACAAAACACAATGTGCGAGGTGTTTTTCCAACTCTTGGGTGGAAGAAACATTCGCTTTACCATGGGCATAATCCCATAATAGATCAGAAGATGGACAATATCCCGATTGATTTAACATCTCCTTATACTTTTGATTCTCCATGATGTGTTTGAAAATATATTAATAAATTCCTTTTTCCGTTTTGAATATAGCTCTTGACTTCACTTAAAGAATATCCCGACTGTTCACTTACTGCTTGATATGACTTCCCATCGAGATAAAACATTTCAAGACAAACTTTGTGCTCCGTTTTAAGTTGGCGTAACGCTTGCTTCAGCGTCTCACTATCTGGCATTGAAAATTCTTCACTTGTTAACTCCTCCTCGATCCAATCTTTATCTTCAATGAAAGTATTCTTTTTCTCATCAGACAATCGATCCATGCATTTATTATAAGCCACTCGCAATAACCACCCCTTAAGATTCTTTATCTCAAATCGCAACAAATCATCGAACAATTTTGAAAAAATGGTAGCCACTACATCCTTTGCTAACTCTTCATCTTTTAAATACTTTAAACAAAATCCAAATAAATGTTGCGCATACCTTTCATATAAAACGCCGACATGTGACTTTTTCCCATCGCGCTTATAAGCTATCAACAACTCATCATCACTGAGTGTTGACTGATTACTTTGCTTGACAAAAAATTTCCACATACACGTCTTCTTTAACTTATTGACTGAAGTATTTCAAATTTCCATAAAAATAGGACAATAAAAATTATTTATGGAAAATGCATGATCCTTTGTCTTTCTATTAAACCTTAATATTATGAAAAAGAACATCCTATTCCTTATGAGTATCCTACTTATAACAGGACTCACATCACTGAATGCACAAAGTGACTTTGGTGAAATCAAAGGTCGACTCTTAGATAGTTTATCTAAAGAACCTTTAGAACTCGTTTCAGTGGTTGCCTTACAAAACAGCAATATTGTTGGCGGGTCACAATCAGACAAAGATGGATATTACTCCATCAAACCATTACCGAATGGAAATTATACTATAAAAACAAACGGCATGGGTTATCGGGAAACTCAAATCAACCATGTTAAAGTTAACGCAGGCAAAATGACTTATTTAGATATTGCAATTTCTACAAGCACATACTCATTTATTGGGGTAGACATATCCGATTACAAGAATCCTCTCATCGACAAAGGACAAATTTCTACGATGATGATTCTAGAAACAGAAGACATAGAAAACGCACCTTACATGGATATTAAACAAGGTGCTGCACTAGCTGCAGGTGCCTATCAGGAAGATGATGGTGAATCCATCTATATGAGAGGCTCACGAGAAGACGGTACTGCATACTACATAGATGGTATTCGAGTAATTGGTGATTTTAGACTTCCAAAATCAGCGGTCAAAGAATTGAAAGTATTGATGGGCGGCATACCAGCTAGCATTGGAGATGTTACAGGTGGAGTCGTTCTAATAACAACAAAGGGATTCGGAAATTGGTAAAAAGTTTAGAATGTATAAACGGTTAAGAAAGTAAATTCCTTAACCGTTTTTATTTTTCTTTTTGAATCTACTTCTTCAACTCCAACAAAGCCACACTCTCCACATGGGCCGTATGTGGAAACATATCCACAGCTTGCACTTTCACCAAATTATATTTTTCGCTGAGCATTAATAAATCACGAGCTTGAGTTCCTGGATTGCAACTTACATATACTATACGCGGACAATTACTCTTGAGTAATTGAGCCACCACATCTTCATGCATTCCTGAGCGAGGAGGATCCGTGATAATTACATCGGGCTTGCCTTCCTGATTAAACAATTCATCACTCAATAAATCTTTCATATCTCCAGCAAAAAAAACTGAATTTTTAATTGCGTTTAATTCAGCGTTTAGTTTTGCATTATCAATGGACTCTTCTACATATTCGATTCCTACTACTTTCTTTGCTAACCCAGCAACGAATAAAGCGATGGTTCCAGTACCGGTATACAAATCGTAAACAGTATCTGTCTTTTTTATCGCAGCAAATTCACGAGCTAATTTATACAATTCTAAAGTTTGCGTGGGATTGGTTTGAAAAAAAGATTTAGGACCAATTCGAAATTGCAATCCTTCCATCTCCTCTGTGATGTAAGGTAACCCCGACCAAGTATGCACTACCAAATCATGAAATGTATCATTCCCCTTTGGATTGATGACATACAACAAAGAAGTAATTTGTGGAAACGTTTGTTCGAGATGTTTTAATAAGCCTTCCAACTTTTCGCGATCATTTTTATATACCATCACAATCACCATCAATCCACCCGCCAACGTATTTCGAATGATGAGTCCGCGCATCATTCCTTCTTTATGACGAATATTCATGAAAGGCATCTCATTCGTAAGACAGTATTCTCGTACCGCTAAACGAATAGCATTGGAAGGATCGGGCTGCAAATAGCAATTTTCAATATCCAATACCTTATCAAATTTACCAGCTATATGAAATCCTAAACCCGGACCGGAAATTTCATTAGTAGCTGAAAATTCTTCAAAGTTGAGCCACTTTCTATCAGCAAAAGAATAATCCAATTTATTTCGATAATGTTTCGTGATGGATGAACCCAGAATTGGAATTAAATTTACATTTTCAAATTTTCCGATTCGCTCTAAGGCATCTTTTACTTGCTTTTCTTTAAATGTTAATTGGCTAGAATAATCCAAATACTGCCATTTACAGCCGCCACAAGTCCCAAAATGCTCACAAAAAGGCTCTCTTCTCAGGGCAGAAGGTTTCTTCACAACCGTTACTTCGGCTTCGATATAAGATTTTTTCTTCTTCTTGATGTACACATCCACAATATCACCGGGAACAGCTTTATCAATAAAAACTACCATACCATCGTGTTTAGCCAAGGCTCTACCCTCATCGGCCATTTCAATCACTTCTAAATCAGTAAGAATCTTTCCTTTCAAAATATGCAACGTTTACCGCTAAAAAACCGTCCTTTTACAAAACAGATACGATTAGCTAGCTAATTAGTTTGCAAATTTAGATAACTTTGAACAGTCTGAGGTCGATGAAACGAAAGCTACTTGTATTTATTTTTCTTTTTTCAGCAAATTGGGTGAGTGCCTTCCATATTGCAGGGGGAGATCTTACGTCAAAATGGCTTTTTGGAAATACTTTTGAAATTAAACTTACACTTTATAGGGATTGTTCGAATCCGAATGCTGCATATTTTGATCCAACAATAATCATAGCTGCCTATACACTAAACGGCAGTGTGCTGCAAGATTCTTTTCATATCGATTTAGCGAGCGTGGTTCCGCTTGAATATTCAGGAATTGGATGTGTACAGCCTCCTGCGATCTGTATGCAATCAGGCACCTATGTGAGAAATATACAGTTGCCAGCAGGTTCCGGGGGTTATTATTTGGTTTGGGAAAGATGCTGTCGGAATTCTGCAGTAGTTAATCTTCAAAGCCCAAGTCAAACAGGCATGGGATTTTACCATGAAATGGCAGATCCTATCATAGCCAATTCAAGTCCAAATTTCGATAGTCCGCCACTTCCCTATACTTGTGTTGGACAATTATTCCGATTTAGTTTTCATGCGAATGATGTGGATGGCGATTCATTAGTTTATGAAATGAGCACACCTCTCGCAGGAGGAAACACAAGTAATCAGAGTCCGAACCCATTTAGCTATCTTAACTCGCAAGGCGGACAAAATTTAATTCCCGAACCGAGTCCTTATGCTAACTCAATTTGGGATTTTGGATATGGAGTTTCAGATGTTTGCGGAAGTGCTGTACCGTTGGTAATGGATCCTGAGACAGGAATTGTTGAAGGTGTGCCCGATATTCCAGGATTTTATGCTATGGCAGCAACCATTTATGAATACAGAAATGGAATACTCATTGGTGTTGTGAGAAGAGAAATTGAATTTACAGTTGTAATTTGTCAAGGAAATATTCAACCTAACTTTTCCGCCACAGTTAAAAATGCCAACTATGAAATTTATGCAACCGATACACTTTGTTTTGATGCGGTTGCTAAAGATCCAGACGGAGATTCTTTATTTTTAATTTACAAAGGCGATGTGTTTAGTCAATCACCAGCAATAGGATTACTTGGACCTTACGCTGTCACAAGCGATACCAGCGGTGTTGATTCACTGCGTGTAAATTTTTGCTGGTACACACAATGCCATCAAGCGCGCGACTCTGTCTACAAAGTTCAATATGAAATAACCGATAATGGTTGTCCACTTCCTCTTACCTCACTGGGGAAAGTAACCATCTTGGTAAAACCTGTGCCCATCATCGACCAACCGAATCTGCTTTGTTTGGAGTTGCAAAACACATTGATTAAAGTCAATAAAAATCCGCAGCCGGAAATTATTCCACGCTATTTTTCAAATTACAAATTATTTCGAAGTGTGAATGGAAGCGCTTTTCAATTGATCCAATCAGTAGAAGACCCTTCGCAATTTACCTTTTCTGATTCGAGTGCAAACAATCCTTTGCTAATCGATTATTGCTATTTTATGATAGCCACCAATAGTTGTGGTGTCGAAAGTTTTCACTCGGACACACTCTGTAGTATTACCCAAGTCAACGAAACGGTAAATTATATTGAAAGTGTAAGTGTCGCTGCAAAAAATCGTGTTGCATTGGATTGGGAAGATTTTCCTGACGGACGGTATGGCACTTATGTCATTGAAAGGAGAATCAATGAACCCAATTCTGTTTATCAAGAAATAACGCGACTCAATAATTACTCGAAATACGGATGGGAAGACGATGAAGTATTTACCTCCAATTATTCGTATTGTTATCGAATGAAAAATATCAATTTTTGTGAAAATGAAAGTGAATACAGCAATGAAGGGTGCACTATTTTATTGCAAGGTGAAAGCACACAGTTTTCAAATCGGTTAAATTGGAATGAATATATACAGTGGAAAGGGAGTGTTTTAAATTATAATTTAGGTCGAGCAAATAATGTAGATAATTTAGCAACTACTTTTTTACCGTATATTCAATTGCCGAATACCTATCGGATTTTTGAAGATGAAAATATTCCATTGCAAGGCGGCGTGTATTATTATAAAATTCAAGCCACCGAAGGCCAAGGTGGAAATAATGCCATAAGTCTTTCGAATGAAGTGGAATTGGTACAACCTCCACTACTCTATATTCCCAATGCATTTTCTCCTAATGATGATGCCGGAAACAATACCTGGGGTCCTGCCTTTTCGTTTGTGAAATCATTTGAAATATCTGTTTACAATCGATGGGGACAAAAAGTATTTTCATCGGCAAACTTAAACACTACTTGGGATGGAAAGTACAATGGTGTGGAGTGTCAGCAAGGTGTATATTTATTTAAGATAAAATTCTACGGTTTTTCGTCGGCTGATCCCATCGAAAAAATGGGGACGGTTACCCTTCTTCGTTAGATTTTGTAGTCTTTTTTGATAGGTTCAGGACTCTTGATTTCTTACCTTTGCCCTAATTCTGAAAAACATGCGATTCGAATCTAACATCTTGACCAGCGAGCAAGCCATTGAACTTGAAAATAAATACGGCGCTCATAATTATCATCCTTTACCTGTTGTCATCAGCAGAGGCGAAGGTGTTTTTTTATGGGATGTTGAAGGAAGAAAATACTATGATTTTTTAGCTGCGTATTCTGCCGTAAATCAGGGACATTGTCATCCACGCATTATTCAAGCCTTGATCGATCAAGCCACTAAATTAACACTTACCTCGCGTGCATTTCACAATGATGTTTTAGGGGAATACGAAGAATTCATGACACAACTTTTTGGATTTGATAAACTCTTGCCAATGAATACAGGTGTAGAGGGTGGTGAGACTGCCTTAAAACTTGCGCGACGTTGGGGTTATGATGTGAAAGGAGTAAAAAAGCATGAAGCGAAAATTATTTTTGCAGAAGGAAATTTTTGGGGAAGGACATTATCAGCCATTTCAGCGAGTACCGACCCAACCAGTTATACTGGATTTGGTCCGTACATGCCGGGTTTCGAAATTGTACCTTACAACGATATTCCAGCTCTAGAAAAAGCATTTGAAGATCCCAACGTAGTAGCATTTATGGTGGAACCCATCCAAGGTGAAGCTGGTGTTGTGGTGCCTGATGAAGGGTATTTGAAAAAAGTAAGTGCGTTATGTAAAGCAAAAAATGTTTTGTTTATTGCTGATGAAGTACAAACCGGAATTGCACGTACCGGTAAAATGTTAGCATGTGATCATGAAGGAGTAAAACCGGATATTTTAATTTTAGGAAAAGCATTGTCTGGAGGTGTGATGCCCGTATCTGCCGTGTTGGCAAACGATGAAATCATGTTAACCATTCATCCCGGTGAACATGGTTCTACTTATGGTGGAAATCCATTAGCCTGTCGAGTAGCCATGGCTGCTATGCAAGTGGTGTTAGATGAAAAATTAGCAGATAATGCAGAGGTGCTTGGGGAATTATTCCGAAGCGAAATGAGAAAAATAAAATCGGATCGTATTCAGGTAATCAGAGGTAAAGGATTATTTAACGCGGTTATTATTGAAGAGAAAGATGGAATTAGCGCTTTAGATGTATGTCTTAAACTTAAAGAAAACGGATTGCTTGCAAAACCAACTCACGGCAATATCATACGATTTGCTCCACCGCTCGTCATCAATGAAGAACAACTATTAGAATGTTGTTCCATCATTCGTAGAACGATAGAAAGTTTATAAGAAAAACATTTTTTTAGTTGTGACTAAGCAATCTCTTCCGGATTAGGTTTCTTTAAAACGGAAGCCATAATTAAAGAGATTAACGTACCTATTAAGAGTGTACCTAAAAGTGTCCAAGTGAACATCCAAAATGGAGTTTGAAATTTAGCCATCATATTGATTTGTAATTCGACTTGCTCCTCTGGCATTCCCATCTCCAACATTTTATTCATTTCCTTCTCTTGAAGAAAAGTAGTGAACTCCGGATCTATCACCGTGACATACAAAACCGTGAAAGCTGAAGTAATAATCCCACCAATTACGAATATTAATAATCCTTGCTTAAACACATCTGAAAACTTCATCCAGCCATTTCCAATAGTAGCTTTGTACTCCTTCGTTGCAAAAACAATACAAACAACAGGAATTGCCATACTTAAAATGTTAAAAACCCAACTCATATCGGAGCGAGTAAGGTCGGTAACAAACATTAAAAGACCCCAAACAATGTTAATACCGCTGTATATTAATGCGTACTTAAGTGCAATTTTCATGGTTTATGTTGCTTAATTTTACATCAAAGAAAAGTCTTTCTGAACAAAGAACAAATTTATGTTTGTTAAAGCCATAGAAGAAATCAACCGTTTTACTCGGCCCATCCATACGATTATGCGAACTTATGGGTCGAGCAAGGTGTTCCCTGGAGCCTCTACTCTATTCTTTGTCAATGAAGAAGGCGTTGCCATTACCTGCCGACACGTTGCCGAACAAATCCTTCAATCAGAAAAAATAAATCAGCAATACTTACTTTTTACGCAAGCACGTTTTCGCCTCAATAAAGATGAGCATTACGATTCCAATATAAAAGAGTTAGAATTGTCGAATAAATACACTCCTGAAACTATTATTCAAGCCAAACATTTTTTTGCCGACTGCTTTGATAAGATATCTGGATATGAGTGCTTTATACATCCATTGGTGGATTTGGCAATCATCAAGTTCAAAGGCTTTACTCAACATTATTATCATAACTATGCTCGATTTTTAGGAAACGACCAATTGGCTAAGCCGGGTCGCATGTTATGTCGATCAGGTTATCCTTTTCCAGAATTCAGTAATTACACCTACAATTATCAAAAGGATGATATCGAATGGACGAGGGAAGGAAATCCAAGGACGCCGTCATTTCCAATTGAGGGTATCATTACAAGATTAATCAAACAACACGGTCTCATTGCAGGTATTGAGTTAAGTTCTCCGGGATTAAGAGGACAAAGTGGTGGGCCTTTATTTGATCCGGAAGGGTTAGTGTATGGAATGCAAAGTTCTACCCGACATTTGCATTTAGGTTTCGACTTAGAAAATCATGAAATTCCGAATGGTCCCTCTTCAAAAAGAGTGACGAATACTCCGTTTTTACATGTTGGCCAATGTGTACATGTTGGCATCATTAAAAACTTTTTAAGAGAACATAATATTAAGTTTTACGAAGGGTAAACGAAAGAAAATTATTTTTTCAATTAGTCACAAACAAGATGCGCTGCGTCTTCACCTACTTGAGTTCCGATGGCAACGCCCATTCCACCCATCCTAACGGCACAGCATATCCGTTCTTCTACTCTTTTGATAATCGAAGATTTTACAGGCCCAAGTCCCATGATTCCACTCCAGCGTTGATCAATTTCAAAAGATTGGTTCGGCAATATCATAGTCGACAAAAGTTTTTCTAGATGGTCTTGCACGGTGGATGTGAGTCCGAATTCAAAGGTATTCTCCGTCTTAAAATCAAGATTTCTTCCGCCTCCAAACAAGATCCGATCGCCTACATTTCTAAAATAATAATACCCTTTTTCATAGTGGAAAGAACCCTTCACT